>SLQI01000203.1 GCA_007131535.1 Balneolales bacterium
GGAATTTTAGGGTATGATAAAACCGTCATCCCGCAGTTGAAAAATGCAATACTCTCCAGGCATGACTTCATTTTGCTGGGCCTTCGCGGGCAAGCTAAAACCCGAATACTTCGTACTCTGGCTGATTTTCTGGATGAGTATATGCCGATTATTGCCGGCTCGGATATCAATGACAACCCCTATCAACCGCTCAGCAGATACGCCCGGGATCTGGTAGCCGAAAAGGGCGATGACACCCCCATTGACTGGGTCCACAAGTCGGCGCGCTATGCTGAAAAACTGGCTACTCCCGATACTACCGTCGCCGACCTGATCGGGGATATTGATCCCATCAAGGCTGCAACGCGTAAGTTGACACTGGCCGATGAGCATGTAATAAATTTCGGCCTGATCCCCAAAACCAACCGGGGTATTTTTGCCATCAATGAGTTGCCCGATCTGCAGCCTCGAATACAGGTGGCTTTGTTGAATATCATGCAGGAGCGGGATATTCAGATCCGCGGTTTTAATGTCCGAATACCTATAGATGTGTTGATGGCATTTTCAGCCAATCCGGAAGACTACACCAACCGGGGCAATATAATTACTCCTTTGAAAGACCGGATTGATTCACAGATCATCACCCATTATCCCCGCAGTATTGAGACCGGGATGGAAATCACTAAAAATGAAGCCTGGGTTAACCGAAATGGCGAGGTTGAGGTCCGGGTACCGAAGTTCATGGCAGAGGTAATAGAATACATTGCTTTTGAAGCCAGAGAGTCGGAGTATATAGATCAGAAAAGCGGGGTTTCTACGCGATTGACGATCACCGCTATGGAGCAGGCCGTTTCTTCGGCTGAAAGGCGGGCTTTGAGCAATGGCGAAAAAAGTGCAGTATTACGGATTTCAGACTTGTTTTATACCGTACCGGCTCTCACCGGTAAACTGGAGCTGGTTTATGAGGGTGAACAAGAAGGGGCGATCAATGTTGCCAAACTTTTGATCGGTCAGGCCGTTGAGTCGGTTTTTAAACGATATTTTCCGAATCCACAAAAAAAGACCGAAGAAACGGAATCGACACTTAAACCGGTTATGGACTGGTTTGCCGGAGGAAACGTTATCGACCTGCCGGATGACCTGAATGCAAAAGAGTACTCCAGTCGGCTTGAGCAAGTAGACGGTTTGAAAAAAGTCACCCGAAAATATTTGGACCCCGATAAAACCGATATCCCGTCTGCAATGGACTTTGTACTCGAGGCTCTGCATCAACAATCTATTCTGAGTAAAGATGATCTTGATGAACACCGGAGTTTTAAAGATATGGTGGGCTCGATGCTGGGATCACTCGGTGATTTTGATGACGATGAGTTTGGCCGGCAAAATTAATCCGAATAATAAAAAAGCCCCGACAGTCTGGCTGACGGGGCTTTTATGATTTAAAGAAAAACGTTATTCCTGTGCAGGATTAAAATTCTTCAGGTTGAGGCTGCTGCTGTCCCTCAGGTTGAGGTTCAGGCTGTGGCATACCTTCTTCTTGCATCATCATTTCTTGCAGACGCTGTTGCAGTTCCGGATTTTGCTGGATGGCCATATCGATTTCCTGAAAACGGTCGATATCCATTTCGAGGCCTTCTGCAGCAATGGCTTCATTGATTTCCTCTTCCAATTCCTGGCTGAGTTCGTCAATTTTCTCATCCGCAACTTCAAACTTGTCCATATCCTCGGAGCTTATACCGGCTTCATCAGGGTCCTGACCCATCTGTAAAGATTGGTAAATCTGACTATAGGTCTCCAATTCAATGTCTTCATCTTCAAGAATGCCTTCCATTTGCTGCTGATACCCGGCTTGAATTTCCTGAGCGATCATAGCGGCATCGAAGAATGCCTGTAACTCTTCATCGGATACATCGGCGTCGGCACCTTCACCCATAGGAGCTTGTTGTTCGGGCATTTCTTCGCCCATCGGCTGCTCGGGTTGATCACCGAATTCACCTGGGGTTTCATCACCGCCACATGCTGCGAGTGCAATTGCGAGAACAGCTGAAAGAATATATTTCAACATTAGAAAGAAGTCTGTTTTTGTTGATTGTTGGCTAATTTCCTGCCTCAGTAACGTAGTTATGTCCACTTCCTTTTTTATAATTTTGCCTGACCGGATAAAATGGAACAAAATTACGGTTATGTAAATAAATGTAACTTAAAATGTAAGGCGCTGAACCTCATAATTGATTAAAACCCATTGATTGTTCGTAGCTTTGAAAATCAAATCTGAAGAACGTACGCTAATTGCATTAGAGACGTTGGTTTCTTATATTTAAAAGCTATACTAATGAAATTTTAATATCTGCGATCGCCATGAAAAAAGGAATTCATCCCGAATACGAAGAAATTACCGTAGAGTTGAGCGACGGAACTCAAATTAAGACCCGCAGCACTATGAAGCCCCAGGGTGGTGTGTATCGCACTGAGGTTGACTCCCGCAATCATCCTTTTTACATAGGCAGCCAGAAAATGGTTTCCAAAAAAGGTCGGGTAGATCAGTTCAACCGTCGCTACGGCAAGAAATAAGCCTTACGCTTTTAAAATTGGAAAAGGCTCATCCTGTTTTCAGGGTGAGCCTTTTTTAGTTTCACTTCAGCGCTCGATTTGTTCATCCGGATAAAACACCAACCGGTAATCGTGCCAGATTGTAGTGTTTCCGGGCCATCCGTCGCAATATAACATACGGCCTTCATTGGGAGTCAGCTCTATTACCGTAGCCGATACACTCATCACATGCTGCTGCCACATTGCTATAGACAGAGCTCCCGGCTCCGGCCGGGTAGACTGATGCAGCTGCTTCATCCACTCCGTATCAATAACAGACGTCTCATTGTATCTTTTCTGAAACTCTTGATTTCGAACCCGGTAGGCCGTATCAGGATCGAAGCCGGAGGATATTTTAACAAAGGGCGAAACTTGCAACGGCGAGGTGGCCACCTTCTCACCGTCCCAGGCGAAGCTCATTATGCGCTGTTCAGGTAGAGAAAACAGAAATAAGGTAAACGGGTTATATCGGGCCGGATCAACCTGCTTTAATTCTTTCAGGGCGGGTGTTATTTCGGTATGATGCATCAGATCGGGAATAACCAACCCCCGGCTTAACAGATCTTTCCGGTGGGCCGCCTCCGGGTTGACCGCCTGATAGTTGTTGATCAACAAAAGCGAAAGTCCGCAGCTGTTGATTCCAATCCACGTACCACCGGCTTCCGGATCTATCGGACACAAGTAGCGGGTGCCGTTGGAAGCTTGATGTATTGACGGAAGTTGAGCCTTGGCTCTGGTTTTACGCTCGTCCCGGTTCATGCCGAGAAGCCATCGGTCGGAGCCGGTCGGAACAAAGGAAATCGTACACATGAATAAGGAGTTATGGCTGATAGAATAATGGGAAAATTTGTATCTTCAATAGTAGTAAACGTGCGGGCAGACAGCAATTACTTAACGAAACAAAATTATTGAAAGAAACCGATACTATCCCTCCTTATAAATGCCATTCGCTTTACGACCGATACTACCCATAATAGTTCTGGTGTGGTTGGGATGCATGCTTACCACAATACCAGCTACTGCTCAGTTTTCCCGGTTTGCCACTATAGGAAGCGACGAGTCGGGAGAACGGTTTGGCGAATTGCTGCATCTCGCCGACCTTAATGGAAATGGCCAAAAAGATTTTATAATTGGAGCACCGGGTGCCGAATTTGATAACCTGTCCGGCGCGGGTAAAATTTATGTTCTGGAAAACCCGGTCGCAGGCGATTCACTTGTAACCGATGAGTCGGTAATTCTGGCCGGCGATCGCGAAGGGATACAATTGGGAGCCATGTTTACCGTCGGCGATTTTAATGATAATGGAAATCCTGACCTCGCGGTGTCCCTGCCGGGGTATTCGGAAGACAACCAGGGTAACGTGGCCGTTTTCTTCGGACCTTTTGAGCCCGGGGAACCGGTCGCAGCCGGTGAAGCGGATGTTTGGATTGAGGGTAAGATTCAGACCGATAACTTTGGAGGGCGTCTTGCCGTGCTGCCGCATGAGGACGGTCCGGATGGGTTGCTTGGAGCCGCATCCGAGACGGCGGATCCCGAAAGCCTTTCCGGGAATGTTTATTTGTTTAAGCAGTTAAGCGACAAAAATCACTGGCATGCCGATGATGCAGCGGTGAGGTTTCGTAACGATGCGGGCAACTTCTTTTTCGGCAATGATCTGGATGGTGGTGAAGATATCACCGGAAACGGCTATGCGGATGTGCTCATTTCGGCACACCGGGCTGATCTGAACGGAAGCGATTCCGGGGCGATCTATTTGTTTGAGGGGCCATTTGATGAGGATGAATATGAACCCAATGATGCATTGACCAAAATTAAAGGTCCGTCAGAAAATACATTGTGGGGTGCGCAGGTTAAAACACAGGGGGATATTACCGGAAATGGGTTGACGGATTTTGCGGTATCATCACTATACGACCGCAATGGCCGGGTTGCATTTTTTGAGGGGCGCGAGCAGTGGCCGGAAGAAATCGTTATTGAATCCGACGATCATTTGGATGATGAAGAAGCATACCATCGCATCTTTGTCAGTTCGGGGCATAACCGGGATACCGGTTTCAATTTTGACTTCACCGGAGATTACAACCTGGATGGCGAACTCAACCCGCTGATTGGGGCGCCTGCTACTAATTCGAAGGCCGGTGCCGCAACGATGTATCGGTGGGGTGGGTCAGCTAAGCGGAATTTCAGGCCCAATATTAGTGATGATTCA
>SLQI01000253.1 GCA_007131535.1 Balneolales bacterium
ATTTTCACGGTTATTAACGTAAGCGAAGAAGAGCTGGAAGTGGAACTCAACTCGGAACGTATGGCCGGCAGCTATACCGAGGTATTTAGTGGTGATTCCGAATCTTTTACCGCAACCGAGACTCTTGAGCTTGAGCCTTGGGGATACTTTGTCTACGAGGGCTCCTGAGGGAAAAGAGTAAGAGTAAGAGTAAAAGAAAGGGGCTTTGCTTTTGTGGCAGAGCCCCTTTCTTAATTTCAGATAAATCAAAAAATTTGACCGGGTTCACCCGCTTGGTGAAACGGAACTATTTTTACACCTCTTCGGCTTTGGGACTGCTGAGTGCTGTAACCGATACCGTATTTACGATATCCTCCCATGTACAGCCTCGTGATAGGTCATTCATAGGTTTATTCAACCCTTGAATAATCGGGCCGGTTGCGGACGCCCCGGCCAGCCTCTCGGTGATTTTATATGCAATGTTACCGGCATCAATATTAGGGAAAATAAAAACGTTGGCCTGGCCGGCTACTTCCGATCCGGGAGCCTTACGTTCGCCAACCTGCGGAACGTAAGCCGCATCAAACTGAAGCTCTCCGTCGACTTTAAGCTCCGGTCGTCTCTTCTGTACGATTTCCAGTGCATCTATCACCAATTGACTCCGCTCATGCCGGGCACTCCCTTTGGTGGAAAACGAAAGCATAGCCACTCGCGGCACCTCACCTATCAGGCGCTGATGTGTATCGGCGGAATCGGCCGCAATGGTAGCCAGCTGATCAACATCCGGATACGGCACTACGGCACAATCGGCATACGTAAGAACTTTTTCATCCATCGTATGCATAAGGAAAACACTGGAGACTATGTTGGAATCAGGTTTCAGTCCGATAACCTGGATGGCTGCCCGCAAAACATCTCCGGTAGTGTTCATGGCACCCGCTACACAACCATCTGCCCGGCCTGTGCCAACCAGGGCCGCCGCATAGAACAAGGGCTGCTTCAACAACTCATACGCCTGTTCCGTGGTGATACCTTTGTGCTTTCTGCGATTATACAGGTAGTCAGCGAGCTTCTCCTGATACGGATCCTCTGTAAACTGAAGGTAGTTGATACCATCAGGCAGTGCCAACCCCTCCTGCTCAGCCCGAAACTCAATGGTTTCCTGCTCACCTATCAAAATAATATTACTGATACCTTCTTCCACTAAAAGGGCTGCGGCTTTAAGCGTGCGGATATCTTCGGTTTCCGGAAGTACGATGGTAGCTCCGGTTAACTTCGCTTTATAGCGCAACTGATTAATAAAATCCATATATGCGAGATTTAATTAGTGTCTGTAAAAAACTCTTGGTGTCCTAAAAAATCGCCGGGATCAAAGCGTGCTTCGGACCAAACACACTGCGTATGATGTGTACATGAGCATTTTGGGGACAAGCGGAACGCAATAATCGGCATATTCTTAGTGATGCTAATTATACTAATATCACGATTGCAACAAGTGCCATAATCATACCGAATGCTTGTAATGCAGTGATGGTATCGTCCCAATAAAACCTTCCTATTAACGTACCACCGATCACAGTGAGGATATTAACTGCAGAATAAATTACGGTTCCATCGGCATGTTGCAGCGCTTTAATTAAGAACACGGATGTAAGTAAATTCGGTACTCCAATCGCTACTCCAAGCCCGACGAGCCTGAGCGTAAACTTTTCCATTCCCTTATAAATTATTGCAATCAGACCAATGATAAAAGATGTAGAAAAAACTATTCCCAGGTAGTGAGTCTCCGTTGCAACTGCTAACCCCTCCTGCTCAAAAACTTTCATTGATGCATCGGCAATACCGGTAAATAAAAACAGTAATATCAGCAGCCAGTGACGGTTTAACCGCGCCATCTGCTTACTCCGCCGATCAGTGACGAGCAATATCAATGCCATCAGAACCAGTAGTATTCCTGCAAGTCGTAACAGCGTCAGCGGCTCGTTATATACCGCTATTGAAATCACCACCGGAATCAGCAAAGATACCCGCATAGCTGTGATGGAAACCCCGACTCCATTGTCGTGTATGGACTTACTGTAAACAAAAAAATTGGCTATAAAAAAAATCCCCACGATCACTGCCAACCCGTACATCCATAGCGGAAATGCCGGAATCAGGTCATGACCGCCTGAGGTCGTTACTCCAACAGCTAACAAACCTGCCGTTAGATAGTTGATGGTCAGTACCTGCAAAGTGTTTGCCTTTTTAACCTCAACAATTTTTAGAAAGTGTGCTATCAATAAGGAGAATACAACACTCAGCAGTAAATACCCGAGGGCCGTCAGCGACATTTTACTCCTGGTTTTCAGTATTGCTCAACAGGTTTACACCTGAATTTCCAAATAGCAACGGGTCTTGCGCACGATCATGAATACGGCGTGAGGAAAAAGCTACATTTCGTTCGAGTATACGATAAATAGTGCCCAGTTCGGTATTCCCATCCTGAATTGCCTGAAATACATAATAAGTAAAAATCCCATAATAGTTATTGGTCCGGCCATCTTCAGAAATATACGGATTGGCGGCCTGACCGTCGGAAGCGGCAAATAAAATAGCCGGATTTTCATGCTCTGCGATTAAAGCCAAACTCAGTTGCTGAAAGTTTAAGTCTTCTGCATACTGATCAACAAATTCCAGATCGGAAGAAACAGAGCTGCCCGTAAAATCGGTCTCCATAAAAACGGTAGTGGATCGGGTGTTTACCTTTGCTACCTCTCGCAGCCAATCTGTAAAACGGTACCGCCTCGAGTCCGGTTGTTCGATATCGTAATCTACCGGCAGTAAAAAGGCCTCCGGTTGTTCCCGGTTATCATCACCGGCTACTCCATGACCTATGTAATATATGATCAGGTCGGTTGAATCAGGCGTAACTACGATATCCGCAAGCGACAAGCTATCGGAACGAAACGTCGCATCGGTTTCTTCATACGTGAGATTACGGAATTTATAGATTTGATCTTCAGGAACCCCAAGCGCTTGATGAGCGTACGTTTCAATCAACCGAACCGTGCGGTCCGCATTCGGTATAGAACTTACCCGCTCATCAGAATAGTTGTCGTTCACCCAGATAACTACCCGCGCATGTTCGTTAACATCGGGGTTGTGAGGGATATCCTGTTCCAGGCTCAACTCACCGAATTCACCGGCGCCGGCCAAAATGATATCATCCTGTATACCCCCACCGGTTTTCCAGATTACCCGGGCATCATCCTGCTCGATATAAGCCGGAGAGGCTCCGTATTCAACCTGAAACCATTCATCGCCCTGGGCTTCTCTCAATGGCAGCTCAGCGC
The DNA here is from genome assembly GCA_007131535.1 of Balneolales bacterium. Lineage (GTDB taxonomy): Bacteria > Bacteroidota > Rhodothermia > Balneolales > Natronogracilivirgulaceae > SLJN01. Next base: position 3,315 of record SLQI01000253.1, read on the forward strand.
CCCGGGCAAGATTATTTAGGATATTTCCGCTGATCAGGTTTGGTCCTGACCTAAGCGGCGCATTATCCACGGTTATTTCAACGGCCCTTCCCATAAAATCCGAGGTATTAAAGCTGTAGGAATAGGAGCGATCTTTAAATTCAAATTCTACATAGATATTTCCCGGATCTTCACCTTCAATTCGATCAACCCCCAGTTCGGCCGGCAGGTTAATTTCAGCCGATCCGGCCATCAATGTGGCTTCGGTTTCGACATCATAGATACGGTGCTCATCAAATATTCGAACGGGAAATGACTTCTGTTCACTATTGTGAAGACGTACTGTATCCTTTTTAGTGGTAACTCCTACTTTGGAAAGCATCCGTTCGCCGCCGGTATCCATTGGTTCACCGACCGGCCTCATACTTAGCAGAGAAGCCCCGGCAATCACAGCAGCGGAACTGTTTAAGAGAATTTGTTCATTTCGATTGAGAGCCATCTCACCAGTCAGATCAGTATGGGCAAGCCCGAGCAATACCGCAGATGTACCCAGGCCAAGCGCCCAGATTCCGTACCGCGGCCGATATTGCTGCACATATCGACGGGCCAGAAGGCGCTCCGGGTACTCAATTTCCTGAACTTCATATAATTCAAGCGAAAGTACCGGCTGATCAACAACCGGTCCGGCGGCTTTCTGAAGGATGGTCTCTGTTGAGATTTTATCCCCCTCCTCTTCATCCACGGCATACTCATCCTCCACCATCCAGCGGGTGCTTGTGCATCCAATGAAAAGCATCATAAACAGCAGAATAAGTACCTGCGGTTTCAATAAATACCATCCACTGTAATTCAAAAGGGGTTGCATCTGCATTGGCGGAATAATTTAAAGCTACTTCCCAACGCCTGTGCTCACAGTTCATTGCAGCAGGAGGTGGCTTTACACATCGAACAATGGAACAATTTATGGTCTATATTAAATCCAACGAAGCAGACAAAAAGAATTATTGGTTCTTTAAAGCTTCGTTGGATTACCATTACTAACGAGCCGATTCAGATCCAGGGGGACTGCTGAGCAGCGGTAGCAATTTTGGCAGCATCCTTGGCAATCACCAATTCTTCATTGGTTGGGATTACATAAACATCTACACTGGATTTTTCATGACTTATGAGTGTTTCTTCATCCGGCTTTGCGGCTTCATTTTTTTCGGGATCGACGATAACTCCGAGATATTCCAGATCCCCGAGTACTTTAGCCCGTATCCGCGCAGAGTTTTGTCCGATACCGGCCGTCATGATAATAGCATCACAGCCGTTCAAAGTGGCGAAATAAGCTCCGATATAGTGCTTTACCCGGTAGCAAAAAGCTTCAATCGCCTGCCGGCATCGGCGGTCGCCGTCGTCTGCCTCGTTGATCAAATCCCGCATATCGGCGGCAAAGCCGCTGAGCCCCAACAACCCGCTGTGCCGGTTGAGTAAAGCGTG
>SLQI01000061.1 GCA_007131535.1 Balneolales bacterium
ACCTGGGTAAAAGGCCGGCCACTCGCATACTGCCAGCTTACGCTTGCCGCAAAGCCCCCGAACTGATAACTGCCGATGAAATTGAATTGATGCCGGCGGTCATGTGCCGGATTGTAGGAAAACACGGGCTGATCAATCCAGGCAACAAGGTCTTCGGCTTTTGCTTCATAGGTTACTTCTGCAATACCATAACTCATCAGTGCATAAAATGGGTAACGGTCCACTTCAAATCTGATATCGGCACCATAGGTGAAACCATCGGCGTAGGCGGTGCGAATAGTGTTGCCTGGTTCGCGAGTCCATTCCGAGACGGGGATACTCTGGTGGTCTTTTACATACGCCTCAATATTGTATTCCAGTCCGATACCGAAGTCCCTGCGATATCCAAGTATTCCGTGATGTGAGCGAGGTAACGGCTCCCCGGGCCGGGTTGCTGTCCAGACATAAAAAACCGTTCCGGCATCACGTTCATCGGTAATTCCCTCCATCATTTGGTGATAGCGACCGGCGGCAAGTGAAATTTCTCTTCGTTCAGTTCCGTCGGGCTTCCAATTGACCCTGAGTCTGGGCTCTAAAGAAGCACTTAGCTCGCTTTGTTTAATTTGATAGGCAAGTCCTGGTTCAACCGTAAAATAATCGTTGGGCTTCCAGTTGACGGTGGCATACATCTTTAGCGATGATATGATTTCATCAATAGAGGCGGCCAGGGTGGAAAAGCGCATGCCCGCTTCTTCCTGAACTTCAGCAAAAGGATCGTCCAAATCAGCCAGAATGCGCGTAAGCTCCCAGGTGATTCCATAGTCAAAAGTTAGCCCCAGGAAATCCTGTTCAAGGTCGAGGCGGAGAAAACCTTTTTGCATACCCGCCGTTCGAATATTGCGGTCGATTCCACCTTCCGAGCTGGAGTAATTCGTAAATCCGATAGTAACATCGAAAGTATTATCGAATTGTTCACTATAGCCCAGACATCGGCTTCCGGCTACGGTATTGGTCCAGTCGAGTGTAACCTGACGGTACGGGTTAATTTGCCCCTCATCATAGGTATGAATGGCCGTCATGCTGCAGCTTATGCCCGGCCGCTGAATAGAGTATCGTCCCATTACATCATAAAAATCCAGCGGCACCTCCTGCCCGGAGAATACCGGTCCGGTATGTTCGATGATGGAGCGCCGCCCCATTATCATCAGAGATTGATCATCCTGCCGAAGCGGACCTTCCGCTTGAAATGAGAGTAAGTAAGGACTGGAGGCAACCTGACTCTGATATTCTCTCATGTTGCCGGGACGCAAGGTTACATCTAAAACAGAAGACGTTGCGCCGATATATTCCGCGCCGAAACCACCGGCATAAATGTCAACGGAGTTAATGGTTGCCTGCGGAAATGCCGAAAATAAATTGGAGATGTGGAAGGGTTTGATAATCGGCATGTTATCCACCAGGATCAGATTTTGTGCCGGCGTGCCTCCACGGATGTGCAGCTCCCCTCCGCGATCACCGGTAGTAACCACACCGGGCTGTGTTTGAAGATACATAGTCAAATCTCCGCCAGGCCCGGGGGTCGGTATTCGGCCGAGTTCTTCAGCTGTAATGGTTTGTCTGCCGGCTTCCCGCCGGGCCGCACCTCCGGCAACCCGTATCTGCACCTCATCAAGCATCTCGGTTGATACGGATAGGGTTGTATTTAAAACTCGGGTTTCCCCCGGTTCCAAACTCACTTGTTCACGATGAGTTTGATAACCAATATAGCTGATCGCTAAGCGATATTCCTTTGCCTTAATATTGGAGAATTCATTGAATCCATCTGTATCGCTTGTTCCGACGTGGAGAGTGTCCTCATCCGGACTTTTTAAAATCATATTCGCCCCTAAAACCGGGTTCCCATCCTCTTCAGAGGTAACTATCACCCGAAGTGTTGCCTCATCCTGGCCGTATGCCAGCAATGGTAGCAGTAAAAGTATAGTGGTAAACAGATATGGTTGAATTGTTGCTTGGTATATCCTTCGTATCTGGAATCGGCGCAAAGTACAATCGAACTTTATGGAGTGTTTATGTGTAAGGTTTGGCATTAAGGCAACTTACATCATTATAGGAAATTTATAAAATAATTGGAATTCTTTGCCTGCAACTATTAAACCGAGAAGAACTTTGGCTATGTTGTTGAACTATCATCTCATAAAACCTGTGTACATCCGTGTAACTCCGCGGCAAAAAATCTGTCAATGGGATGACTCATGAGTAAGGTAGAAGTAAGATTATTATATACCCCCTGAATAAGTTGTATCAATAGGCAGGTATTCCTGCTTTTTGTTGTGGATACCGAAAAAGCCTATGCCGTTTTTGATTGTTGGAGATTGAATAGGGTCAAGTGGTTCAGTCGGCTTATAGTATGTTTCGTAATCCGCACTCAGATGATAGTATTTCAGATAAATTTTATCGGTATCCAGATCCTGACAGGAAACTTCGGGTGGGGCATCACATGGATCATCGACTCCAGGTTCGGGAAAATAATATTTTAACATATCTTCTAGTGTACCGGTGACTCGCCAAATATTCTGTTTTTCAACGTGTTCGATATTTACACAGTTACCACTAATATGAGTCCAGTTAATTCTGTTTTGATAAGGAAAGCCGGCTTTTAGATGTATGGTTTCAGGGTAATCTACATTGTGAAAATGCAATTGTAATTCTTCAAAACACCGGGGAGGGATATCCGGGTCTTTACGAAGCTCCGTAATTGCGGGAGCCGATGCAGTTGTTATTAGCGGTTCATTCTTACCATCATCTACCGTTACCCTGTAGTGATGGTTGGGCTGAATAGGAGTAGTGACGCGAAAGTTTTGAGTTAAAAAATCATGAAATTCTACAATAGTATCATTAAGAGTCTCTGAATTACCTGTAGTGAGGTCTTCAAAAATAACTTTAACGTCGGCTATTCCAGTCGAATCTTCAATCAATGGCTGGTTAACATCCATGACTCGTATGTGGTTGACCGGTTGATTCATTGCCATTGAACCATAAAGGGAGTATTGAACAAGATCTTCCTCAAAAAAAGGCTCGAACTACTGATCGCACCCAATCAAAAGAAACGTTGCAATCCAAAATTTCAGGAAGTATGTTTGTGCTGGAATCATGCTACCCGGGAGAGTTTTAGATTGGTTAGTCGGGAAACTATTATTCCTTTAATATTCAGAATCTATATCTAAATCTTTCAGGAAAAATTTGTTGATGATTCAGTCTCATTAAATAATAGCAGTAAGGTAAATAATAATAAAAATTTAAAAGACATGAATATGAGGTATAAAGCAACATTGCTTATTTTGCTAATCCTGCCATTAGCTTACGGCTGTGATACGGGAGTAACACCCGAGGCTGAACTTGAACAGCCGGAAGATCATTACAGTATTCAGGACCTCAATCACTATGCCCATGGGATCTATATAGCCTCGGCTATTTCCCGTGATTCAGAAATGGGACATGAAAACTACAGGCCTGAATTGCTGGACGAACCGATGAGAGAACGTGCCGAACAGTGGTTGGACTTGGTCAGCTGGATTGAATCCAATCTTACTGATATGCAGGGCCGGATATTTGACCGGTACTATATTGAAGATTCCCGTGCTGATGAAAGCTTTAAGTTATCAAACTATCCTTCCAGCGTTTATCACTATCATATGCATCACCGCGGAGACCGGTACGAACATCACGGAAATTTGGACGAAAGACTTTTCAGGGAGCCTGCCCGGTTTATTTCCATGATGGGTATCCATCTGCTGGATAATCATTTTGATGAAGGTCGGTTTTATCACGATGATTCGCATACAGAGTTTGACCATACCAGTATGAGCTATGCTTTGGACGGTATCCACGGTCACATTTATGCCTGGATACGGTGGGATAAACCCGGTGGTGCGGATGATATGGGAGCGTTAACCGAAGATTATCTGACAACCTGGATTCGCTATGCGCCCGATATGCTTACGCATTATTCCCGCCAAATAGCCGAGGTACTGGACGATCACTGGGATGATGAAGCCGGCATCTATGATTTCGGCTCCGGTACCACTTACAGGCTGGATGAACTTGCAGCCTTACTCCGCGGAAAAAAGGCAGTCTATGAAATGCTCTATGTTTTCGGTGGGGATCATGACAGGGAATCAGCCGAAACCATGTTTAACCGGGGGACTGAGATACTGGATGCCCTCCTGGAAATATCCCAACCCTGGGGGCTGCCGGCTGAAATCCGGTTTGAGGGTGATCAGGCTGCTCCGGCTGCCGAGGTTGTAGATCTAACCCAAATGTACACCTTCCTTAATGCTATTTATGGTGGTTTCAGCTACGAACGTGAGCGGGAAGGTACCTCCGAATTTTTGCACAACAAACGACCGGACTTAGCCGAAGCACTCGGTGAACTAAGTGATGAATTATTGTTGCATTCTATCACCGAGTGGCAACAGAACGAGATGTTGGTCAGCGCCATAGATTTTGAAACCGGTGAAATCAGTGACGAACGCCATATGGTCGGACCTATCGGGATGTTTATAACCGCAGCCGGCAACAGCTACCGCTCCGGATCTGCTTTTGAAAGAGCATCCGACTGGGATGAAGTAAGCGAGGAGGTCCGCCGGCAAAGCGAACAGTTATACGATGCGATCATCCGCCATACCGAATTTCTCGAAGATAACTACCGCCTCCCGGAAACGGATTGAACCACCCCGCGGGCTGTCCGACAAAGTCGGGCTGCCCGCACCGTTGCCAACATCACCAATCACTCC
>SLQI01000412.1 GCA_007131535.1 Balneolales bacterium
AACAGAGGTAGATACCGGAGGTAAAGCGGAATAGTTAGCCCGAACCCGGAAACCGAGGCAAAGCCGGCGGATAGCAGATTAGCGATATGTGATTTCAGATTAGCGCTTGATCGGAAAAATCAAAAATCTGAATTCGTTAATCTGCTATCGTTAATCCGGCAAATCAGGGGTAGATGCCGGAGGTAAAGCGGAATAGTTAGCCCGAACCCGGAAACCGAGGCAAAGCCGGCGGATAGCAGATTAGCGATATGTGAAATCATATTAGTGATTGAATTGCACCCAAAAAAACAATTTCGTATTCACCGAATAAAACCGTACCTTTGTCGTTTGTTTACGTCATCATGGAAAACGCCATGATTGCCTCTCTTAAGCGATAGCAGGTTCCACGTATGCTTTTCAGGATATCAGGGCGCCCGATTATTCAGCGAATAAGAGGCATACGTAGTTAATCTGACCGGGGCATTGTGCGCCCCGATTCTATCATTCCAATTAAATATTATTCAATGTTATTTACTGAACTCGGTCTCCGTACCGAACTTGAAACCGCTGTGTCTGAAATGGGCTTCGAGGCCCCTACCCCTGTTCAACAAAAATGTATTCCAGTGATCCTTGAGGGTCGCGATATTATGGGACAGGCCCAGACCGGCACGGGAAAAACAGCGGCTTTTGGCATCCCGGCTATTCAGATGCTGGATCAAAACGAAAAACAAGTGCAGACGCTGATCATGTGTCCGACCCGCGAGTTGGCTGTACAGGTGAGCGGTGAACTGATCAAATTAAGCAAACATCTCGGCAAAGTTAGTGTTGTGCCGGTGTATGGCGGTCAGCCCATTGAACGCCAGCTCAAAGCCTTGAAAAAAGGTGCGCATATCGTAGTGGGAACGCCCGGCAGGGTGATGGATCACCTCAAACGGGGTACACTGAAGCTTGACAATCTCAAAATGGCCGTGCTTGATGAAGCCGACGAAATGTTGAATATGGGTTTTCGTGAGGATATTGAAGATATTCTTGCCTACGCGCCGGATGATATCCAGAAAGTAATGTTTTCGGCAACCAACACGCCTGCGATCCGATCAATCATGAATAAGCAAATGAAGGATCCGGAGATGATCACCATCGATAAACAGGTGAGCACCGATCCCGACATTGAGCAATATCTTGTGGAAGTTCGGGACTCCATGCGAACTGAGGCGATCAGTCGGCTTATGGACGTACACGATTTTAAACTCGGCCTGATTTTCTGCAATACCAAACGCCAGGTTGACGATCTGGCCCAGGAAATCAAAGCACGTGGGTTTGCGACGGATGTACTGCATGGGGATATTTCCCAGGGCGGCCGGGATAAAGTGATGAGGCGATTTCGCAATGGTGATCTCGATTTGCTGATCGCCACCGATGTAGCCGCCCGCGGTATTGATGTAAGCAGTGTGGATGTGGTATTCAACTTCGACATTCCGCAGGATCCCGAATATTATGTTCACCGGATCGGCAGAACCGGGCGTGCCGGCCGAAGCGGTACTGCCATTACGTTTTCAGCCGGACGAAAGAAAAAAAACCTGAAGTTTATCCAGAAGCAAGCCGGAGTGAATCTGATTCCCATCCCCATGCCGAGCATGAAAGAAGTCGAGGCATCCCGGGCTGAAGGTCTGATGACCGGCATCGTCGAAACGTTGGAGAAAGGCGGACTAAAAACATGGATTGAGCATGTGGAGAACATGACCGAGCACGGTTATTCTCCGGTAGAAATCGCCGCAGCTTGTATGAAACTCCAGGCCGGATCAGAGGAGACACCGGCGGTGAACGGATCAGTTTCGAAGAACGGAGCTCACCAACCCAGCAGTTCAGCGATGACAAGCCTGTTTTTCAGTGTCGGAAAAAAAGAGAAAATCCGGCCCGGTGATATTGTCGGTGCCATAGCCGGTGAAACCGGTGTTTCAGGAGACTCCATCGGTGAAATCGAAATTTACCCTAAGCACACCCTTGTTGATGTTCCTTCGGATCAGGCCAAACACATCATAAAGGTCATGAGCCGAAGTGCTATCAAAGGGAAAAAGGTGCGGGTAAAAGTCGATGAGAAGGGTTAGTAGGCTTGGAAGCACGAAATTCTAAATTCTGAACTCGAGTCAAGCGAAGAAATTCCTGCATAAATAGTGTCTGTAAGGATAACATCAATATTGGCATTCCGCTCGTCCCAAGAATGCTCATGTACGCTTAGTACACTGCGCTTTTTGGGAGCTTCGCGCGCCTTGACCTTGGCGTTTACTTACAACACTTCCAACCTGAGTTCGGCTCTAACGGTGGGTAGAACAAAAGAGCTGCAAACGTAAGTTCACTTCAAATACCAGTATAGATTCAACTACCCTGATGCTAAATAAGTTTTAGTAGTCAGAAGTACGACTAAGCTGCTAAAACGGAATACTATCTCTTTATCTATCTGATATTAGTTTGATTACCCTAAGACTCCCACATAAATCTCATCCATTTCCGTTGACTTCAGTCAACGGTTAAATGGCGCCCCTACCGACCACAAAAACGGGGCTTTAGCCCCGTACAGGTTATTTGATATATATTAAAATTTCTCCATGTAGTGATACCTTGGTTTGAGAAGAAGGAAGGCTGGAGTTGTGGTGCGGGAGAAGTAGCGGGGCTAAAGCCCCGCGTATATATGAGGAGGGGGCACTTATCCGTTGACTAAAGTCAACGGAAATGGATGGGTGCGAAGCTGATAACAACCGAGGTAGTTGACCAGCAACAAGCAACCAGCAACAGACCTATCAAGTGCCCAAAACCACCGTTTGGTTGATAAAAATTTAGAATCGAATTCAGTTTACCACTTTTCTTACAGGCGCTAATTTAAATGCGGGTCAGAGTTTCGTGCTTCGAATTTTCCTGTTCCACCACCTCTGTTTCTTTCGTATCTTTGGCGGCTTAATACCGAAACCTAATCCCTTTTGATAAATAAGTCGCAAATTAAAGAGTTCTGGAATCGTGTAAGTAATCACCCCGCAACAGCTAAGGTGATGAACATTGCCCGGCGGGCTATCGTCCTGGCTGTGGTAGCCGTCATCATATATCAGCTGTTTGATTTAGGGTGGAGAGAAGTGCTGGCTTCTTTGCCCACCCATCCGGCATTCTATATTCTGTTCATCTTTCTTTATTTCTCATTGCCAATTGCTGAAATATTTATTTACCGGCAGATCTGGCAATTTCCCCCGCTTGAAGGATTTAAAACCTTTCTGAAAAAAAAGGTTTATAACGAAGAGCTGATGGGATACTCGGGGGAAGTTCATCTGTTTATGTGGGGGCGCCGGCATGTCAACAAAAAGGACAAGGAGGTTCTAAAGAACATCCGGGATAATGCGATTATCTCTTCCATGACGTCCAATTTGGTGGCGGTTGGTTTAATCGCTTTTCTCATACTGGGCGGGTATATCGCGTTGGATCAACTCATCGGAGAGTTTGATGTGCTCTATACCTCCGTGGCCATAGTCCTGATTGCCGTACTGATCGTGTTGGTCATCTATTTTCGGAAGTATCTGTTTGATCTCCCGGCACGAACAGCCTCGGTAATATTTGCTTTTTATATGGCCCGATTCCTAATTCATCACGGCTTGTTGCTGTCTATGTGGGCGATTGTGATTCCCGGCACGCCACTGTCGGTGTGGTTTACCTTTCTGGCGCTGGTTATTGTAATAAACCGGGTGCCGTTTCTGCCAAGTAAGGATCTGGTTTTTGTTTGGGCCGGCATTGAATTATCGCAAATGCTGGAAATGGCATCGGCAGCTGTTGCCGGTATGTTGTTGGTATATAGTGTATTGAAAAAAGTGACCAATCTCGCCCTGTTCTTGCTGCTCTCCTATTATTTCAAAGAAGTGCATGATGAAGAAGTGGCCGCGAATAAGGCAAGTATTCCCTTCGCGGAAGCCAATGAAGAAAATAAGTCGTAACAGAAGCTGAAGCCATTATCATCACGCGTGATCGCGTCGTAGATGGCCGGCTTTTTCCCGTGCATCCCTCGGCTAATAGAGCATGACCCGCCTTCCGGAGGAAGGCCTCGCCGGTAGAAAAAAACATGCCCCCGATACCACGCTCCGTCAGGAGCGTTTCGTGACCGACGGTGCCTGTGGCAGGGCTATGTTCGGTTGGCATCCTCTGCGCTCCGGACTTAGTGTTGATTACACATAGCCCATACAATCCGATTTAATCCGCGCAGCTCCGCGTCAATCCGCGGCACAAATATCCGCGGCTAATACAATCGAATCCGAAAGGATAATCAAATTTGTAAAAAAAACTTAATATCTATGATCCCCTTTGAGGCGGTGTTTCGTATTGAGAGTTAAAAGTTAGTTTTTGTGTCCGGTACTCAACCGGTTTTCATCAAAAGTCATTGATGAAATAATACGGAGCATTAGTATTGTTGAAGATGAAAAAAATTAGTCCGGTAATAGTTGTTGTTTTATGGTTATCCGCTACGGGAATTGCTGCGGCGCAGACCGGTACAGTAGGGGATACCGATATTGAGGTGTTTAACATTAGCGGTAACATTTCGACCGAAGCTCACGGCTATGCTACAACGAGAGATGTCAACCGTCGTGCTCCGTTAGGCAATGTAACTACCCTGAGCTCCAGCTTCTCGGTTTTGGGTTTTTCATCGGGTATTAATCTGCGATATAACACCGATGACTCAAGATTCCGGCAATCAATGAATGAGATAGGGTTTAGCGGAAGCTGGAGATGGCTCAGCATGTCAGCCGGAGATGTTTC
>SLQI01000020.1 GCA_007131535.1 Balneolales bacterium
CAAACGTTCGATCATAAAAACCGAGCCGGTCCTGAAGGTAAAGTCCACCACTGAAAATCTGCTCCCTGGATTCATTAGAGGTAATATCAGCTGCCGCTCCGAAGTCTTCCACTCCGGGCAGGGTGAAATTACGCCCGGTTGACCAAATCTGGCTTTCGAGTTCACGAAATCCTTGAATGCCAAAACTTAAATCAGAGGTTAACCAGTCGGTTATAGTGTGGTGCAAGTTACCTCGATATTCAAGCGAATACGTAGTGTAATCACGGTTAAAACGGTCTACACGACCTATATCCGTAGTTATGGGAAACTCAAGCGGTTCAAATATTCGCTGTTCGTTTCCACGGTGATCCACACCCAAAATTACCTGATTGCTGAAGTTAGCAGAAGGATTGTAGTTGAATGTACTTGATAATGTAAACCGGTCCACGGATTCTTCAATCCTGGGGCGGGTAAATACATCGAGGGCATCCTCGAGATTATCCTGACCGGAAAAGGCCAATGCATCGCCGACTTCGAGTGCCGTCAACGGGTCGGCAATGGCTGTGCCGCTGAAAATCCTGTTAAAATTACTGCGTGTATAGGATCCTGAAAAATCAGCGGTAAATCGCTCCGCAATTAGCGTTTGAAGTCCGCCCCGTAAATTATATAACGCGTGATTGTTCCTGGGTTGAACTCCGTCTGAGTTTTGAACCCGTCCGCTCACATTATAGGTTGCCTCATCCGTACCGCCGGAAATGCCCAGCTGATGGTTCTGAAACAACCCTGTACGCAGGAACTCATCTCTGACGAAATTCGGATTCTCCTCACCGGCCTCTACCAGGTCGGGATAAGCGAATTCCGCATCCAGAATGTATTTATCTTCAGGTTGATCAATTCCAACTTGTGTGTTGAATTGTAGTTGTGGTGTACCGGGCCGGCCTCTTTCAGTAAAAATCTGAATTACCCCGGAAGCGGCCTCTGACCCATACAGTGTACTGGCGGCCCCACCTTTGGTTACTTCAACCCGCTCAATATCCGAAGTCAGAATATCCGAAAGGGCGCTGGATTGCTCCCCGCCGATATCAAACCCCATCCCCGTCTGGGTATCCACCCGAACTCCATCTATGTAGATAACCGGGGTTTGGGAACCGGTAAAACTGGTAATCCCTCTGAAGTTCATTAAACCGGCTTGTCCCGGCTGGGCGGATTGTGCCCGGATACTTGCTCCGGCAATCTGCCCCTGCAGAAGCTCATCTATAGAGCTGGATACCGTTTCGCCTATCTGATCTGAGCTAATCGTACTTACACTCGAAGTGAGCTGACGGCGTTCCGTTGTACCTCCCTGACCGGTTACGATTACCTCATCAAGCTGGAGGTGATCTGACTGTAACTCGAAATCAATTTCAAGTACCCCCTCCTGTAAGTTTATGGTTTCTGAGGTGGTTTGATAGGAGACAAAGCGCACCATCAAGCTGGCGGTTTCACCATCCAGGAACTGATCGGGCACATGCAGTTCGTACGTGCCGTCAGTTCCGACAGTCGTTCCTATATCGGTGCCTTCAATCAGTATGTTGGCACCGGGTAATGGGTTGCCATCCGTATCCGTCACGGTCCCCTCTATTGTAAGACCATTTTGCCCCCACACATGCAGAGGGAACAGGACTATGGCAACTATCAGTATCATTTTAGCCATAACTACTCATTTTAGGATTATTATTTAACATTGGCATGGATGCTGGAATCTATGGGATTGCTTCAGCCTCGGTGAGATAGAAACCAAAGGCAGTACAAAAAGCACTTTGCGTGTATGAAGCGTGTAGGCACCATGCCATGGTATTACTGCAAGAAATACAAACCTGCAGTCCAGACCTCAATCAATAAAAATGAAATTAAGGTTGAGATGGTTTATCAGATCAAGAAGAACTGGCTTTTATTCATTTTCGGTTTGATTCCTTGAACATCTAACCCGAGTCTGTTAAGTGAGCAGATACTGCACTTACAACCGGGTTTCTGAACATGGCAGAAAACAGAAAATCAGTTATAAACCTGCAATGCATTTAACATCCTATCTAAGTAACAAAATCCAAATACAAAAAAAGTTAACAACTTGTAAAATTGTTGTTTACCCTCAATAAGTTATAACTTATATATGATTCCCATAGGCTACACATCAGATTATGGGGGATCATCCCGAATTTCCCAGAGCGTGACATAGTTTTAGTAATGATTTTCTATGGCATCTGTTAAACTATAATAGATCATTCAAAGTTACGGTCTTTATTCACTCCACCCGGACGGCAATTTAACTCAGAATCTAATTATCGATACTTCCAGCAAGCCCGTTTACAAGAATCCAAACCTACACATCATTTTCGGTATCACCCTCTCCGGTATACTTGGGGTGTCGAGCGTAACCCCGGCTTTTCCGGAGATTGCCCGCGAAATGGAGATTTCCGTCAGAGAGGTGGCGATGCTGGTTACCGCCTTTACCTTTCCGGGGATTTTCCTGTCACCTTTATTCGGAATTCTGGCAGACCGATTCGGGCGTAAGGCTGTAGTGGTACCCAGCCTTTTTCTATTTGGCGGAGCCGGCTTTGCCTGTGCCTTTGCTCCGAACTTTGAATTCCTCATTATTATGAGGCTTTTACAAGGCACGGGTGCCTCGTCATTGGGGGCATTGAATGCGACAATGATCAGTGATCTGTTCAAAGGTAATGACCGGATTACGGCCATGGGCTACAATTCCGGAGTGTTAAGCATGGGAGCAACAGTATATCCGGCAATCGGCGGTGGGCTGGCATTATTTGGCTGGCACTATCCGTTTTTACTGCCGCTGCTTGCCATTCCTGTAGGATTTTTAGTGCTGTTTAAACTGGATATCCGCCAGCCTCTGAACGGCAATTCCCTGAAAAAATACTTCAGCGATCTGGGAGTTGCCCTCCGCCAACCCCGGCTGGTCAGTTTATTTTTAGCCAGCATCCTCTCTTTCATTTTACTTTATGGGCCGGTCTTAACTTATTTACCCTTTTTAATCGAATCACGTTTCGGTGGAGACTCCCTGGTTATCGGTATATTAATTTCATGTGTTGCCATCACTAACGGACTTTCATCGGGCTTTTTGGGCAAACTGGCTTTAAGGTTTGGAGAGCGCACACTTCTAAAATTATCCTACCTGTTGTATACACTGGCTTTTCTCATGATCTCCAATGTAGCATATTTGTGGCTGCTTGCGGTGCCGATTCTTATTTATGGGTTGGGACAAGGTACAAACTTACCCAACATACTTAATCAAATTTCCAGAGAAGCCCCTGAGCAAATCAGGGGAGCCGTCCTGGCCATAAACGGTATGGTCCTGCGCACCGGTCAAACCCTCGGGCCTGTAATCGTCGGTGTGATATATACCCATTTTGATTTTGAAGGTGTATACTTAATATCAGCAGGGATAGCCATTTTCGCTTTTTTATTGATGTGGTTTGCCTATAGAGAATAGCAAATCTGATTTATTTTCACATGCCTCCAGGTTTTTCCCGTATGTATAAAAATACAACCAGCAATGTTGAGTTTTTAGATGATAGCCGTTAAATAATGCGACTAAGTTGCGCATATCGCTTGAATTTGCATAAAATTACATTACATGACTCCATATTTAATTATTTTTACTACTATTTAGATTATAGTTCATTGTTACTAAGACTGTAGAACCGTTATAATTTTATAAGGTTACAACAAATCAGATTTGTCGGCTCCATGAAATTCCCGAACTGGATAATAATATACATCACTACAGTACTGGCAATTGCTTCGTGTGCAGAGCTTTCTCCGGATGAAGCCCGGGAAAAGCTGGAGGATGAAAACATCCCGGTAAATGAGGATGCCTTAATTGCAAATGTGCAAACCAACGACACTGAAATTGTAGAATGGCTTTTAGCTGCAGGCGTTGACCCAAACAGCGAAGATGGCAGGGGAGTGTCCGCTCTTATTTGGGCTGCTGATTTGGGGTACCCGCAAATTGTGGAGCTTTTAATTGAATACGATGCCCGGGTAGACTCCAGAGAGAGCGGAGTATCTCCGCTAATGATTGCTGCCATGGAGGGGCATGAACAAATTGTTCAGATGTTGATTGAAGCCGGAGCCAGTGTTAATCTGCAAAATCAGGACGGCATGACGGCCTTAATGAGCGCGGCATTTAACGGCCATGAAAATATCGTTAAGCTTTTACTGGAAAATGGCGCAGATCCTCACCTCGAAATGAGCAGCGGCATCAGAGCTCATCAACTTGCCAGCGACCGGGGGTATGATGAATTGGCAACCTATATCCGGAACCAGGCTGAACGCTAAGTGGTCCCCTTTTGTACTACTTAGTGTCTGTAAGAAAACTCATGATGCCATTTGGAAACAACAGGTAATTAAGGCAAATCAGTATATTAAGAAAAATCGGGTATTTAGCTCCATGAGTTGCTTTAAACCCAACCTGAATTACCGAATTTACAGTTCCAGATATTGGCATTTTTTAAGATACTACCTGTTTTTTTACAGACACTACTTAAGCAATACAGCCTTTCTTTTGTTGGGATTTCCGGGCTATCCCGACCTGGATGAAGTGAAACCTCATCGGCTACCGGTGGGTTTTATAATCTGTCCCCTGCGGACTGTTTTCGGGCAACTCCGCCTGATGCAATGCGGCTGTGCTCCTCCAATTCAGAAAACTCCACTCTGTACAGATCCGATCGCCGATCCCGCAGCGGCATGACCGTGCCTCTGTGGCGCGACC
>SLQI01000298.1 GCA_007131535.1 Balneolales bacterium
AAATAGTGTCTCTAAGAAAACGCTAATTAGTGTCTGTAAGAAAACGCCAATATCTTCGTTCCGCTCGTCCCAAAAATGCTCGAGTACGCTCTGTACACTGCGCTTTTTGGGAGCTTCGCGCACCTTGATCTTGGCGTTTTCTTACGACACTACCTCTTTTCTTACAGGTACTAATTAGTGCTTGTAAGAAAACAGGTAGTATCTGAAAAAAATGCCAATATCTGGTGCAGTATATTCGGTAATTCAGGAATTCAGGTAATTGGGTTTAAAGCAAATCTTGGAGCCAAATACCCAATTTTTCTTAATCTACTGATTTACCTTAATTACCTGTTGTTTCCAAATGGCATCATGAGTTTTCTTACAGACACTAAATAAGCTCTTTGTAAATCTCATCATTCACAACTCAAAACTCGTTATTATCGTACCAGCGAAACTGCAAAAAAGACAATTATCAATCCCAAAACAAGGTTGACCCTACCCAGCCAGGAGGAGGCTTTTCGAATTTTCTGCGTGTGAGGTTGATCGGGCTCGTCCTCCATCAGCTGTGAGGCTTTCGGACCCAGCCAGAAATCGTGCAGACCACTGATGATGAGCACCAGCGCAAACAGAAGTAATTTATGCATCAGAGTGGAGCCATAGGCGGTGGACCAAAATCCGGACGTAAACAGATGGCTAAGTTCAAACCCTTTGCCCAAAAGTGCGGTGATGCCGGTCAGAATCAACAGGGGAAACAGCAGCCAGGTGAGCCTGCTGAAACGCGTGCCCAGAATGGTAAACAGCCTTCCGCGCTGTTCTGCCAGTTGACGGCGTGTGGCCGGCACGAGGATTGCCGCGGTAAACAACATGCCTCCCACCCAGAACATGGCGATCAGGATATGAAAAAAGACAGACCACTGATACATCATAGAATTAGGTTTGGGTTGATAAACTCAGTTTTCACGGGTGAAGAAAATCCATACACCGGTCTTCGCTGAAAACCGGTGTATGTGGGTGGCGCTGTAATGGTAGTGCTGGTGCTGCAGCAAATAATGGCAAAATATTATTGGTTGGGAGGAATGGCGTAGCTGCAAGCGTGGTCGCCATTCGGGATATACAAATCGCGTTTGATGTCTTCTTCAAAGAGTGATTTATAAAACTCCATTTCAAGCCGGCAAGGCAGGTCGGTTTCTTTGATCACTTCCCGGAACGGACAGTTGCACTCTCTGATGCAAGGTTCTCCGCTTTTGGAATTCCGGCTTACCTCGGGCATAAACCCCTCTTCTTCAAGCATACCGGAAAGCAGTTCTAAACGCGATGAGGTATCAGCCTCGGGGTGGTCGGCAAAAAGTTGTTCCGCTTTATCCAAACGCTTTTCCCAATATTGACGAAAAAAAGCCTCGACCAGGGAATCGAGACCGCGATGTTTCAGATAGCGGATGAGATCGCGCAACATTTCCGGTTCCCTGGAGGGGAATAAAAATTCACCACCCTCACTCAGCTGGTATTGCAGACTGGGCCGGCCGGGTCCGTGGCGCACATAATCCCGGCTAATGTATCCGTCACGTTCGAGCTGACTGAAATGCTCCCTTAGGGTAGTCCGGGTCAGGCCGGTGGCTTCGGTCGCTTCATCAAGCGAAAGCGTGCCGCGACGCTTTATAAGGTCCAGTAATTGTCTTTTCTGAGGGGAGATCATAAGCGCCCTATTCGGTTGATTGCCAGTTATATGTTGAAGATAAAAATTTAATCAACCATAAAAAAGGTTTTTCCCTTTAATATTAATTATTGACCTGTGGCGAGAAAGAGAGTGTGGAAACGCAAAGGGCGCTTAGAGCGCGAAGTTTTTTGGGTAGTGATTCATTCCGGCAATGGGAGTCAACCTGTTGATTTATGCTAAAAAAATTTGGCCGTGGCGGGGTAATATCATTTGTTGATTTGGAAAGTTTCTCTATACTTTCCGGGTTCCTGAATACGGACACTTTGCGTTTTTAAGAGTAAATAAATGATGATCCCAATGAAACGAATTGCATTAATTCTTGGAGTGATTTTACCGGTAATCTTGGTTTCAGCAGTTGAGGCGCAGCCCGTTCGCGCGGCATCAAGTTCGGCATCGGCTGCAGGGGAGTTTGAGGATATTTTCGGGTTCACTTTCTGGTTTGAAGGAGCGGTCGCCCTATCCCCGCTGGATTTCGGGTTATACGGTAAAGGGGTGATGCAACGCTCTAACCGGGTTTCGTCTGTCCGCGGTATGGTTCTCGGAGATGCGGTAAGTGAAAATATCGGTCGATCCAACCATTATGAGGAGATCGCTGCGATGTACGGATTAGCCACCCGGCCGGGAAGGGTCCACTATGCCCTTTCTGCCGGTTTCGCGGCTATACGTATCGCAGGGGCGGATGAACAGGAACCTGAATTCACGACCGGAATACCGGTTGACTTTTCGGTTTCCTACCGGCCGGCACCGCTGTTCGGGTTCGGACTTACGGGTTTTGCCAACTTCAATTCCGTTGAAAATGTCTTTGGATTAGCACTTCGGGTAGATATCGGTATGTTGAGGTAAATGTAATCCGAAACACGTGGCTTAAGTATTAGCTTTCGGATCCAATCAAGGCTAAACCTACCCATGTAACAGATATCAAATAGTTACACTTTTTCCGACTTAACGTAGTGATCTTCCCGGTCGGTGATCAGGCGCACACCTCGTTTGAAGGTGATGTAGTGCCACATCCACTCGACGAATACACGGAACCGGTTGCGGAAGCCGATCAGAAAAAAGATGTGGACAACCGACCACAGAATCCAGGCGAAAAAACCGCTGAATTTGAACCCGCGTATATCAGCCACTGCCTTGGCTCGTCCGATGGTGGCCATGTTGCCTTTGTCAACATAATGAAACGGTTTGCGGGGTTCGCCGGTTTCGATTTCTTTTCGGATGAGTCTGCCGGTGTGGCGCCCCTGTTGAATGGCCACCGGGGCGATTGCCGGAAGCGGATTGCCCTCTTCATCCAGGCAGTGCGCAGCGTCTCCGATGACAAAAATGTTCGGATAAGACGGTACGGAGAGATCACCATTGACGATAACCCGTCCGCTTTTATCCTGACCGGTCTCAAGGGTGTCCATTAACGGAGAGGCGGCAACACCGGCCGCCCAGATGATATTGGGCGTTTCGATGGAGCCGTCTTTAAACCAGACCCGGTTTTCGTCTATCCCGGTAACCGGGGTTCGAGTAAGTACCCGAACCCCCATATTTTCAAGTTTTTGTCTGGCACGCTCAGATAGTGAGTCGGGGTAGCCGTTTAGAATTTTGGGTCCGGCTTCCACCAGAAAGATGCGGGTTTCATTCGGGGTGAACGTGTCGTAGTCGGCCATCATGCTGTGTTTGGCGATTTCAGCAATGGCACCGGCCATCTCCACGCCGGTTGGTCCGCCCCCGATGATGACAAACGTAAGCCACGGTTCACGGAGCCCCGGGTCATCAATTCGGTCGGCCTGTTCCAGCGATAACAGAATCTTTTCCCGGATATCCAGGGCGTTTCTGATGGTTTTGAGCCCGGGAGCATAGGCTTTCCAGTGCTCATTACCGAAATAATTATAATGCGCTCCCGGTGCTAAAATCAGGTAGTCGTATGAGATGCGTTCGCCGTCTTCCAGTTCAACCCAATACTCATCTTTATTGATGTCGGCTACGGTTCCATAGACGACTTTCAACCCCGGTTTTTTGCGGAGTACGCTCCGGATCGGTACGGCGATATCGCCGGGAGAGAGCGCCGCCGTGGCAACCTGATACAGCAGCGGCTGAAACAGATGATGCTTGGTGCGGTCGATAATCGTAATGTCCACATCCGTTTTTTTCAACTCCCGGGCCGCGTTAATCCCGCCGAACCCGCCGCCAATAATCACAATATGTTTTCGATCAGCCATCGGAAATACTTTTTTTAGTCTGAGAAATAATACTAATCGGTATACGAATATTAATCGCAGTGGTTACGATAGTATAAACGGGAAAAACCTTTTTAAAATATAAGGCAATGGCTCATTGGTTTGGCAGATGTAGTAGGGATAGGCAAATTCTAAATTCTAAACTCTATAAATTTTCAATCCGATTGAAACGAATAGATGCCGGAGGTAAAGCAAATTACCCGAGTTCGCTTTTAACGTTGGGCAGATCAAAGTAAGCTGAAAACGTAGGTTTAATTCAAATACCTGTACAGATACAATTTTCCTGATGCTTGAATAGAAATGAACAAGTTTTGATCGACAAAACAACGATAAAACTGCCAAAACGGAGTGCTACCTTCTAACCTCTCTGATTTTGGTATGAATGCCCTAAGCCTCCCACACAGCACTCATCCATTTCCGTTGACTTCAGTGTGTGTTGCACAACTATCAAATATTTACTCAACTTTTATTTCCGGGTCTATCTCCGCGCGACGAAGTCGCGCTGTTACCCCCTCTCACGTGCTGTCATCTCGACTGAAGGCGAGGCTTAGATAAAGCCCCTTAACTCGGTGTATATCGAGCCGTAACGGAGAGATCTGTTAAAACAAGCAACTACCTCTCCACAGGGCTTCTACCAAATGCAGACAAAAAAAACAGCAGTTGATGGCTGTGTAGTTGTTCATTTGGCGGCAGATCCCTCCACTCCGGTTCGATAAACATCGAACATAGTATTCACAAGATAGCCTCACCTCCGGTCGTGCCACAGGCATTCTCCCGAAGCTCCACGGGAATCCCTTTGGGAGGACTCCTGTGGAGCCGTGGAAGGATGACATGG
>SLQI01000416.1 GCA_007131535.1 Balneolales bacterium
CTTGCCGCCATAGAACAAACCCGTAAGATAAAAAAATCGTGTGCGGAGGTCATTAAAAATAAACGGGCTGAGTATTGCCTCGTGAAGAAGCCCGAAGGCTGTTTTAGCTGAACCCCATGCACAAGTATGTTTTTAACCGCGGATGGACGCGGATATGCACGGATTTAAGTGATGATTTAGCACCATGCTTTGAGTAGAAGATGACCGGTACCCGGGAAGACGTCGGCCACCAATAAACTACTTGATGACGAGGTGACAGTGGGTCGTTCGGTGACCAATTACCTATTGACTATGTATCAATCCGGAATAAGCCGATACTTTACTATCCTTTGATAGGGTTGGGCCTCCCGAACATAAACCGTATTATCTCCAGTCTTCACAACTTTATTTGTCCATTCAGAAGGTAATTCTGTATGACCAAAATGATTACCGCTCTCATCAAAAATTTCCAACATAGGCTTACTCAACTCTTGGTCATCGCGGTTCATATAGCTCCAGGTTAATCCTACTTGTTCATCGTTTATAGCTCCAATACCCAAAACCGTTCCCGCTGCTGCATCGTATGTATGTCCTTCAATTTCAATGGGCTCCATTTCGCTGTCGGATAGCAAAGCTGTTCCGACATCATTAATTTCTGCATTAACTCCGGCATACCAAATTCCGGGGGTAATGGCAGGAACTAAAACTTCTCCTGATGGTCCGGACCCTATTTGTGGAGATGGCCCTGCCGGATTTTTTTGTAGCTCCTCATCTGTTAATTCCAAAACATTCTGCAGGTCTAATTCACTACCTTCCCGGTGAGTTTCCTCGTCAGGATTAGGAATATAAGAAGCAAGGAATGTACGGGTAGCCCGGCGGCCAAGTCAAATTCGATCTTGTTGAATTTCCATACTCCGAACCATCGAGAGCGGTACTGCATAAGAGTTCAGATACTCACCTTCAGTATTAAAAAATGTAAGACGCGCTTGTGCTTCATCAAATACCGCCAACCGATCATTATATGAATCCCACGCCGTAGCCGTAACTCGTTCGAACTCACCGGGCCCACTGCCATGGCGACCCAAAGTTCTTATTATATTTCCCTGCTGATCAAATAAAGCAATTTTAAAATAATTGGCATCATATACGAAAACCTTCCCATCATCAGTAACTGAAAAATTGGAACTATTACTAAATACTCCATCCTCAATGGGGTGATCAGATTCAATATCTTCTACATCATTACCGAAAACCTGAACGTGCTCAACTTGATAATTTTGAAGGTCTGAAGAATGGTTATTGCTATTACAGGAGGCTAAAAGCAGAGTAGCTAAGAGTAACTTAAAATACTTGAAATGCTTCATACCGACTCCTTTTAAATAAGTATAATGTCTATTAAACCCATCATTTCCACTATTCAGACTATTCAATCTGTCCAAAATTTTACAATCGATTCAGATTTATAAGCGACCATTCCGTCTTACAAATCATCATCATCACAAAATTCATTGATGATATCCTCCACGTAGTCTCCGGCCTCTTGCCATTGCTCATTTTCGGCCGCATCAACTATATGGAAAGACCAATCGATTTCCCAGTCCCGCAGGCCTTCGGCGCCACCGACATCGAAAATGATTCCTGCCAATCCAAGATAATGCGCGGCCTGCCGGACCCTGTACGCCCCATGACGGTCTTCAACGTGAAACGAGATTTTCATCCAAAGTTCGGGTTCCAGATAATCTTCCCCGGAATACTCCTTAGTAATTTTTGAAACATCTTTTCCCGGATGGGGCTGTCGGGTTACCACAATACCGGATTGCTCAAGTTCTGCCACTTTTTCGAGGGTAGCTTCGTAGGCTTCTTGTATGGTCATGCTCTTGTTGATGTTTGGTTTTGGTAAAATGCTGACAGGTCTTCAGGACGCTGTCAGATTTACTTTCAAAATTCCGTCAGTTTTCGAAAAACCAGACGACGTTTAAAGGATAAAATAGTTAAAGTTTTTTAAAACCTGCCAAGCTCTAAAACCAACATAGCTACACTTATCGGCCTCCTTTTATTAAAGTTTCGGGAAGCCTGTACGCCAATGCCGACCACTGAAAACGGTCGAAATGTTATGTTTGCCTGAACCGGAAAACTAAAATTATTGAATTCAATCGATCCTGTGGGTGTTCATTCCTCTGCCCCAAAAACACCAATGCCTATGGATGGAGAAAAACTAAACCTGAGTTCGCTTCTAAATTTTATCGACCAAGCGGTGGTTTTTGGGCACTTGATATGTTTTTTGCTGGTTGCTGGTTGCTGGTCAACTACCTCGGTTGTTATCAGCTTAGCACCCATCCATTTCCGTTGACTTCAGTCAACGGATAAGTGCCTCCCCCTCATATAAACGCGGGGCTTTAGCCCCGCTAATTCCCCCGTTCCACAACTCCAGCCATCCTTCTTCTCAAACCGAGGAATCCCTGCATGGAAGAATTTTTTAATATATGTCAAACTACCTGTACGGGGCTAAAGCCCCGTTTTTGTGGTCGGTAGGAGCGCCGTTTAACCGTTGACTGAAGTCAACGGAAATGGATGAGTGCTGTGTGGGAGACTTAGGGTGATAAAACCAAAATCAGAGCGGTGAGGAAATAGAATTCCGTTTGGGCAGTTTTGTCGTACTTCGGTCGATCAATGCTTGCTCATCTCTTATTTATATTTAGCATCAGGATAATTGAATCTGTACAGGTATTTGAAGAGAACATACTTTTACAGCTCTTTTTGTTCTACCTATCGTTAGAATCGAACTCAGGTACTAAACACCCCTAAAGTTAGCTCATGACCGTAACTGAGACCCACCTCGGTAAAATCAACCATACATGATATCACTGATGGAAATGCCATAACCCAGGTTTACCTGAGCTTTAAACGGACGTTCAGAAGACTCATCCTGTGCGAACAACTGCGCGAGTGTCGCCATCAGGCAGAACATGGTGATGGTTGTAAGAAACAGATGCGTTTTAAATTGAACATCATGAACTTAAAACCGATAAGTCAGCCTGTTATGAGGCTTTAATAGCTACCGATTCAGCACGTAGCCCTCAGCTGTCAGTTTCTCAACTAAAGCCTTGATATGGGCCGGACCTACCTCGCAGCAACCTCCCACGATGGTGGCACCTTGTCTGACCCAACCAAGTGCATGTTCCGCGTAGGCGGCCGGATCAAGATCCTTTCGCGCCTCCAGCACATCGACGGTGCCGCCCGGTTCGAGGGCATCCACTGAGGTGAACGCGTTCGCATATCCGCCATACGGCACACCGATTTTTGCGAGCACGTCCATGGCAGTGGTGACCGCTTCCGGCACAGAGCAGTTCACCAGGAGACCCTCCGCTCCGGCGGCCACAACCTGTTCGGCGGCCTCAGCCAATGATTCACCGGACCGCAGGCGTGTTCCGTCACCGTCATCCACCGTGAAAGATACCCATACGGGAAGATTTTTCTCTGCGGCAGCCTTGGTCGCCGCTCGTGCCTCGCGCGTCAGGGACATGGTCTCGCAAATGAAAAGATCAACCCCTTCGGCCTGCGCAGCAACTATTTGGCGATAACTCTGCAGGCAAGTCTGTTCGTCCGGCACAATCTCATGACGATAACTCGCCATGAGTGGAGGCAAGCAGCCGGCGATGCGCACATCTTTGCCGCTTTCCTCGCAGGCCCTGTGAGCTGCATCCAGTGCGGCGGTGTGCAGCGGCTCGAACAAACCGGGTTCACCGTCACGTGCAAGGCGCTGAGGCGTAGCACTGTAGGTGTTAACGGTGATCACCTGAGCCCCGGCTTCGATATAATCGCGGTGGGCCGCTACCACAAGTTCCGGTTCATCCAGCATCACCTGAGCCGACCACAATGGGGATGCCGGGCGGCTGCTTCGTCGTCGCAGCTCCTGCCCCATTCCACCATCCAGTACGACCACCTTGTTATGTTCTGAGCTCATGATTCAGACCTCCTGCATTTAATTAGTGCCTGTAAGAAAAGAGGTAGTGTCGTAAGAAAACGCCAGGATCAAGGCGCGCGAAGCTCCCAAAAAGCACAGTGTACAACCCGTACATGAGCATTTTTGGGACGAGCGGAACGCCGATATTGGCGTTTTCTTACTGACACTAATTAGAATTTGGTAAAGTAAACAACACGGCATCTAAAAAGTTCGGAAGCTGCTCCAATGAATCAGAAATTTTCTTACTTAATGAGTAATAGAAACCCGGAATCTGAATACTTGCATCAAACTTTCCGGAACATACGTACCTGCGCTGTTAATGCATTACAGTTTCTATTTGCAGCTCTCTATGCCGGAAGGCCTAACAGATACAGCTTAGTAGTTTTTCAAGGAACTCGTCTCGTTCCTTTTTGGACCACTTTTGCTCAATAAAATTAAGAAGTAATGATAATTTCTTTTCTGCCAGCGGGGAAAGATAGACTTTAAGCACATCAAGAATGTTTAGAAAGAAACTCTTCCATGCTTATTCTTTGCCCGTCATCGAGTTGCTTGATGCCAAGCTTAATTTCTTCTTTTTGTTGATCACTGAGTTCATTCCAAAAATCTTGCTCTTGCTCTTTGAGGACTTCAGTGAGCTTATTGATGGTTTGCTGATTATCGATTTTAAGAATCAGCTGACTAACTCGAGCTTGGAAGATTGCAGGTCCATATCAGTAAATAACTTATGACAAGTAAAGAAAATGTGTAATCAAGAAACTGACATTCAGTTTGAGATATTCATCATTTCTTAAAAGATAATGAGA
>SLQI01000068.1 GCA_007131535.1 Balneolales bacterium
TCCCTCCACAAGCAACCTGTAACCAGCAACAGACGCCGTCTGGTCAATAGAAAATTTAGAATTGAACTCTGGTTAAATGTCATTTTTTGATCCCCCCATTATTAACAACCCCGGTGTGGATAAAACCGCACAAGTTGTGGGTAACCTCCTTCTGATAATCGCAAGTGATACTTTTCCTTTTTTCTGAACATCAATATTCCGCTATACACATTTTTCCCCGTTAGCAACTTGCTGTGAATAATAGTTCACCTGATTTTATGTGTGAATCATGATGTTTGTGAATAACTCCGAGCCAAAATTTCTAAAGTCCTGAAAAATATGAGCGAGTTATAAACATAGTTTTCCACTAAACGCTACCCGAAAACAAGCTCCCGTTGAAATATGTTTCTATCCACATTTCCACAGCCCCTACGACTACTCCTACACATAAAAAAAACTTGTTCTATATGAATCCTTCCGGTGGAAAACTGTTAATGGAATACTGATTTTGATCAGAATAAATAAAAAAAGAAGAGTGAAGTTTAATTTCCTTCCGTAAAGCAGCTGTCGTATTTTTCAGATTATGAAGAAATCCTATACCTATAAAGATGCCGGCGTTGATATCAAGGCCGGCGAAGAATTGGTTGATTCAATTAAAGATTTAACCCGGCAGACACATACACCTAATGTAATCGGGTCTATCGGCGGATTCGGCGGGATGTTCCGGGCAGATTTTAAAGACTACGAAAACCCGGTGCTGGTGAGCAGTGTTGACGGAGTCGGGACGAAACTCATTGTAGCTTTCAAAGCCGGGAAGTACGACACCGTAGGCCAGGATCTGGTAAACCATTGCGTAAACGATATAGCCGTCTGTGGCGCCGAACCTTTATTTTTTCTGGATTACTTTTCCACCGGGAAACTGGAGCAGCATACAGGCTACGAAGTAGTAAAAGGTTTTGCCCAGGCGTGCAAAGAAAACGGATGCGCACTCATAGGAGGCGAAACAGCTGAAATGCCGGATATCTACAAACCCGGCGAATTTGATCTCGCCGGTACCATAGTCGGGGTAGTGGATCAGAATAAGATTATAGATGGCAGCGCTATAAAAAAAGGTGATGTGCTGCTCGGCTTCCGGAGTACCGGTTTACACACCAACGGGTATTCTCTGGCCCGCCGGGTTCTGTTTGATCAGTTTACCCTGGATGATCAACCGGATGGACTTGATCGAACTATTGGTGAAGAACTGCTGCAGATCCATCGGTCTTACCTCCCGTTAATTTCCCGATTAAAACAAGTAGATGGAGTTCATGGGTTCGCGCATATCACCGGAGGCGGTATTCCGGGTAATGTTAAACGGCTACTGAAGGATGACCAGAAAGCTGTTGTAAACTGGCAAGCCTGGGAGCGGCCCGCTATCTTCAATCTGATCCAACAAACCGGTAATGTACCGGAAGAAGATATGCAGTCAAGTTTTAATCTCGGTATAGGTCTGGTTGTTGCAGCCGACCCGAAAGCAATTGATACCATCAAAAATTCCGACGTAATATCCGACGAACCGGTTTTTGAAATCGGAAGAGTAGAGTAATTGTTTGATGTTTATCTGCGGAACCACTAACATCTAATCCATCAAACCACCAAACAATGTAAATTATGCCGGAAGTACATCTGTTACGTATCGCTCACGGACGAAGCGGTGATAAAGGAGACGCCAGCAATGTAGGTATTATCGCCCGCCATCCCGATCTTTATCCTTTTTTAAAAGAGAAGCTGACCACCGAAGTCGTCAAGGAACACATGAAGCATATTTGCAAGGGCAAGGTGGAGCGGTATGAACTTCCCAATTTAGGAGCGTTGAATTTTCTTTTGCATGAAAGTTTGGGTGGGGGAGGCACGGTATCCCTGAAACTTGATGCCCAGGGAAAAACACATGCCTCCATGCTGCTTCGGATGAAACTGGATGTTCCGCAAGATTTAATTGATAAAGCGGATCAAACCCGCAAGGCGGAACAACTCAGTTAACGCTGATCGGAAGTTCTACCCGCGTATCTTCCCACCGCAGAACCAGATTTGCACCATCACTGGTTTCCTCAAAGTCGATATTCAGTGGCTCCCACTGATCTTCCGTTTGCCGGGGCTCAGTTTCAACCCGTAGTACATCAGCATCGGGATTGTAACTGAAGGCACCCCATTGACCCAGTTCTTCATTCAGGATGATCGTCCAGGCTTCCTCTCCCGGAATGGTAAAGACCGAATACATTCCGGATTCCACACGTTGGCCGTCGATCATCACCTCGGTATCGAAATAGATTTGAGTCGCCTCGTTGGCACCGGTACGCCAGATTTCATCAAAGGGTACCAGCTCTCCGAAAATAATGCGGTCCCGCATTAAAGGCTGACCATACACTACCTTCATATAGGTATCATCCACCGCGGTCTGCGAAATAGCCACCGGACTCTCTCTGGGGTCCGGTGCATCCTGAGCAAATCCCTGAGAAGTAAAAATTGCCGCAATAATCACAGAAAGTACAACTGCTTTAATTGCCATCATAATTGCCTTTGATTGGGTTTGGGTTTACAGTTGTGATAAATCTTTCGTCTGAACAAACTACCTCGTTTAAGGTTGTAATAACCTGCCGTTTCCACAAATCACAACACATTAACGTCGATAGAAAGACTGTGATTTTAAATCATTTACTCCCGAAGGCCTCATAAATGCACATTGGCGGAATGTTGCGGTATTCCGTTTCGAGCTTAACATCACTGAACGTCTTTTCCAGAAACGGTTTCAGGTGTTTTGAAGTCTGATAGGCGATAAAGGTTCCATCCTCACCCAGAAGATCCAGAGTTTTAGTCAGAAGCTCTTCCCGCACATCCGGTTCGAGAAACGAGAAGGGAATGCCGGAAATAATATGATCGGCTTTCGGAATGTGTTCATTTGTGGCGATCTCATCCACCTTTTCGGCGGTATCCCTGTACACTTTTAGCCGCGGGTCATCGATCTGATTCAGCTGATTGATAAAATCTTCGTTCGTTTCAATCACGATCAATGTACTCTCTTTGTGGATTGCTTTTAGCAATGGTTTAGTGATCACCCCATCACCCGGGCCGTATTCTATAACTGTTACCGGCCGGTCGGTAACGACGCGACGTATAACTTGATTAACGGTAAACTTTGAGGAAGGCGTTACCGAGGCCACGTTTTTATCCCGGAAAAAGTTTTTAATGTAATTAAGCGTACCCATTAGAAATAATTTTTTATTGGTTGGATTTAATTGATAAAGAATTCACCTATTTACGTCTACATCTCTTCAATTTTTTCGATCTGATCACGGATCCGTGCCGCTTCCTCAAATTCAAGGTTTTTGGCGGCGGTATGCATTGATTCCCGAAGGTGTTCCAGCAATTGGTTTTTGTCTTTGAAGACCACTTCCTTCATGGCCGGTGCCGCTTTGTAATGAATGCCATCTTCAGCCACCTTTATAGCTTCAAGTGTTTCATCTTCCGGCATCTCTTCACCGTCAGCCTCAAACTCCTGGGTAGATATGAGGGCCGGATCCACCAGCGGCTTAAGTTCTTTTTGAATTGTAGTCGGGGTGATTCCGTGCTTTTCGTTGTATTCCTGCTGGATTTTGCGCCGGCGTTCGGTTTCATCTATCAGCTTCTGCATGCTTTTGGTGATTCTATCCGCATACAGAATAACTTTGCCATCCACATTACGGGCTGCCCGGCCGGCAATCTGAAACAGGGAGGTTTCCGACCGGAGAAAACCTTCCTTATCGGCATCGAGAATGGCGACCAGGCCCAGTTCCGGAATGTCGATACCTTCCCGGAGCAGGTTTATACCTACCAGAACGTCGTAATCACCCCGGCGGAATTTGTACAGTACCTCCACACGTTCCAGGGCATCCAGCTCACTGTGCATGTAGGCGGATTTAACTCCGAGATCTTTCAGATACTCCGATAATTCTTCGGCCATTCGCTTGGTCAGAGTCAAACATAAGACCCGCTGTTTTTGCTCAACCCGCACCCGTGCTTGTTCTACCAGGTCATCTATTTGATCTTTCAGCGGACGCACTTCGATTTCCGGTTCCATCAATCCGGTAGGCCGCACAATTTGTTCCACATAAACCCCTTCGGATTTTCGCAGTTCATAGTCCGACGGAGTAGCACTTACGAAAATACATTGATGTAATATCGATTCCCATTCCTGAAAAGTGAGCGGACGGTTATCCAATGCTGAAGGCAGTCGAAAACCGTGTTCCACCAGGGCTACTTTACGGGAGCGATCCCCGCCGTACATCGCTTCGATTTGCGGGATTGTCTGGTGAGATTCATCCACGACCATCAGAAAATCGTCTGGAAAGTAATCAAGCAGACAGTAAGGGCGCTCACCAGGTTTGCGGTTGGCCAGATAGCGGGAGTAGTTCTCGATGCCGGCACAATACCCGATTTCCTGCATCATCTCGATATCAAAAAGCGTGCGCTGCTCCAGGCGCTGAGCTTCCATAAATTTTTCTTCATCCCGAAGCACTTCCAGCCGCCAATCCAGCTCTTCGCGGATCTGATCGATGGCGGTTTTCAATGTGTCTTTCGTGGTAACATAATGCGAGGCCGGATAGATAGTGAACTGCTCCAGATCCTCCAGAATCTCCCCGGTGTCGGGATCAAATAGTTGAAGCGCTTCGATTTCATCCGCCCAGAATGTAATGCGCAGGGCGTGTTCGGAGTAGGCGGGTATCAGATCTACAACATCGCCCCGAACCCGGAATGTGGATCGTTTGAACTCGGTATCGTTGCGGGTGTAGTGCAAGTCAACCAAATCATACAACAGCTTGTTACGGGATAATTCTTCTCCTACCTTGAGCTGAGTGACCAGTTTTTTGTATTCGCTGGGTGAGCCGATACCGTAAATACAACTGACCGATGAGACAATGATCACATCGCTGCGTCCGGCAAGCAGTGAGCTGGTAGCCCGCAATCGGAGCCGCTGAATTTCTTCATTTATCGAAAGATCTTTCTCAATATATTTATCCTGTGCCGCTATGTAAGCTTCCGGCTGATAGTAGTCGTAATAGGAAATAAAAAACTCTACGCAATTGTTCGGGAAAAAGTCCCGCAACTCCCGATAGAGTTGGGCTGCCAGTGTTTTGTTGTGGCTCATCACCAGGGTGGGTTTGCCGTGCTGCTCCACGACGGAGGCAATAGTCCGGGTTTTTCCGGATCCGGTAATACCCAGCAGTGTCTGGAATGGTTCCTCTTGTTTAAGTCCGGTAACCAGCTCCTCAATGGCCTGGGGTTGATCCCCGGCCGGCGGATAAGGTGATACCAGTTCAAAATCTGACATAAAATTTATTGCAAGCTAATCGGTTGGATTAATTAACCCGGTAACATTCAGCGGAAAAACGGGTCGGATAAAAGGTGAGTACCTAATAGCGGTACTGATTCGGAAATACATATCAAACCTATACTACAACGCAGGCAATCAGTAAAGATGACAAACTCCGAAGAAAGTTTGCGGGATCACCGGATACGCATTGATGAAATCGACCGGCAAATCCTCAAGCTCCTTAAAGAACGCAACGATATTTCCGGAAAGGTTAGCCGGACCAAAATAGAACACCGGCTGCCTATTTATGTGGCCAACCGGGAGGATGATAAAGTACGAAGTTTCCGGGAGGCTGCAGAAGAAACCGGTATCGATCCGGACTGGGCGGAAGATTTTCTTCGGATGATCATGAGTTCTTCGCGAGCCAGCCAATCTTTGGCTCAATTTCCACGAGCTACCGATAAACCTAAGCATGTGGTTCTCGTCGGCGGAAAAGGAGGAATGGGCAAGTTGTATGGAGAGGTATTCGAAGCCAGCGATCACCGAATTACCTCACTCGACAAAGAAGATTGGAACCAGGCTGAATCGATACTCAGCCAGGCGGATTTGGTGATCATTACCGTACCCATAAAAGTTACGCGGGAAGTTATTGACCGGGTTGTTCCCTATCTCAAAAAGGATACGATACTGGCCGACTTCACCAGTAATAAGGCTTATGTACTGGATCACATGGTTTCAGCTCACAAAGGGCCGGTGGTCGGTTTTCACCCTATGCACGGACCGGATGTGGCGAATCTGTCAAAACAGTTAATGATGGTTTGTCCGGGCCGGGATAAAAAGCAATGGCAGTGGCTTTTAGATCAGTTTGAACTGTGGGGTATGCGCATAAAGGAAGTGGAGCCGGAAAAACACGATCAGGCCATGAATCTGATACAGGGTCTGCGCCACTTTGTAGCGCTGTTACATGGCTCGTTTATGAAAGAGTATGATCTGGATCCCGGTGAGATTACCGATTTTTCCAGTCCGGTCTACCGAGCCGAATTAATGATGACCGGCCGGATTTTCGCTCAGGATGCCGAACTGTATGCCGATATTGTATTTGCCAACTTCGAACGGCGGACACTATTGGTAGAGTTTTTTGAGCATCACTCAAAATTGGCGGATCTGGTAAAGCAAGGGGATCGGGAAGGTTTCATCCGGGAATTCCGGGAAATTGCCGAATACTTCGGGGATTTTGCGCCACAGGCGCTGAGGGAAAGTTCGTACCTGATAAATCGACTGGCCGACCGCTTTTCGGTTTAATAAAGAAGAGGCGGTTTTAGAATTTGACCTTGGTCAGCGGCAGGTTCAGATAAAACATGGAACCTTTGCTTTCCTCACTTTCCACCGTCAGTGATCCCTTGAACATTCGGGTGAGGTAGGAGCTTACGAATAGGCCGAGTCCGGTAGACTTTTCTCCCCGGGTACCTTGCCGCTGAAGTTTTTGAAACGGCTCAAAAATCTCATTGATCCGGGATTCCGGAATACCGATGCCGTTATCCTGTATGCTTACCCGGGCTGTCCCTTTATCATGAGTAAGTTGAACGTTGATATTACCATCATACCGGGTGTATTTAATGGCATTGCTCAGCAGATTGAAAATGATGCGCTTGGCTTTAGGCACATCTACTTCCACATGCAGAGGTTTTTCACTGCGGATTAATTTCAACTGCTGTCCCTTATTTAAAGCCGGACCCTGCATTACATCGCATACTTCCTGGACCACCCAGTTAAGGTCCACTTTCACAAGGTTCAGGTCTATGCGCTTCAGCTCGAGCATAGCGATCTCATTGAGCTGATCCACCAGATCCGAGATATTTCCAATGCCCTTGTTAATCTGCAGATGATACTCCTCAAGTTCATGCGCATTCTGGTCGGTATTGAGGCAGTTTTCCATCAATTCCAGATAACCTTTAACCGCATTGAGGGGGGAGCGCAGATCGTGAGTAGTAAGGCTGAGGATATTGTTGTTAAAATTTATAGCCTGCTCAAGCTGCTTTTGCTTTTTGGTGATCTTTTCATTTTGGAATTGCAGCTTTGCCGTTTTATCCGCCAACTCAAGTTCTTTACCGGCCAGTTGCGCGTAGGCATCTACAAGTTCTTCATAAAAGCCGGAATGCGAATTGGGCTTGCGTAAAGCAATATATCCAACTACATGATCCAGATGATAAATCGGATGAATGCTGTGCGGATAATCGGGATGGGGGATACCACTGAACACATCATTTTCTGCCTCTGCTGAAAGAGGGAGGGGTACCGGCATCGAACCCGATACAGCAAGGGGTACATCTTCCTCAGCAGAGAGTATTATACATCCACCGGATGCGGAGGTTCGGTGGCACAACTCCTCGATAAGCTTTTGAAGCTTATTTAGAGGTTTTGCGTCACGAACTTCTACAGCCTTAGTTGTCTTAAGTCTGTTCCCCGATAATCGAGGAGAATTCGTAGCCTCAGATAACATAACTCAAACTTTGAATAAAGCAGAGCATTGCCCCTGTCACCATATTATTTACTTACGTTCACAGCCCCCTTTAGTTGGAACTAAGTAATTGCCTCAGAACAGGCTTGGCAATGACATCCATGAAGAAATTTATCGTATCCGTCTGTTGGGGTTAATCTATACAGAAGTGTAATCAACTTCAAATATATATGTTATAAAATGCTAATAATGTAATGTATAATACTTAAGATTTTTGTCAACCTTTATTTTTAAGTTCTAATAAGCCTAACAAAAACTTTAAGAAGAAAATAGTAGCTTAATCAATACTTTTTTAATGATTTTCATGTTAAAAAATATAAGCTTAAGACTAAATTCATACATGAGTATCTTAGCTATAAATTTATTTTAAAAGGCCCGTTTTTTTCCCACCATATTTTTGCTTTCCACAGGCAGGCCATGGTTTTTCCATCGGTTATTTCGCCATTGGCAACCATCGAGAGGCTTTCGGAAAAACTAATTTTCCATGGTTCGACAAATTCATCCGGATCTACATTGTTTTCCTGTTGATCGCAGTCCCATGCTACATATAAATGTATTACTTCATTGGCGTATCCGATAGCCGGGTAGAACAGTCCGGTATAGGCAATATTTCGGGCAGTTACACCCGCTTCTTCTTTTAGCTCTCGTTCAATCGTGTCAAAAGGATCTTCGCCGGGGTCTATTTTGCCGGCCGGTACTTCATAAAAAATCTGACCCACCGGGTACCGGAACTGGGATATTAATACAACCTGCCCGTTTTGCAGTACCGGAAGAATTGCGCAAGCTCCGGGGTGATCAATCCACTCACGGTATGAGGTATTGCCATCCGGGAGTATCACTTCATCTTTATATA
The DNA here is from genome assembly GCA_007131535.1 of Balneolales bacterium. GTDB lineage: Bacteria > Bacteroidota > Rhodothermia > Balneolales > Natronogracilivirgulaceae > SLJN01. The sequence goes on from SLQI01000068.1 coordinate 8,677, forward strand.
CCTGCAGGAGCTCTCCGTCGAATACTTTTTGTGAGGTTCGTTGTTTTTCTACAAGTTTGCGGGCAATTTGCATACAATTATGAATCAATTTTTTTATTTTGGTTGATTCGGCATTATATAGCAATCGGTTAATACGATTATCTCAGGTGTGATCACCCTGCCGAATCCAATCTTCCGGAATGTTAAACATACAAATTATTTGAAGACGAACGAGCATATAGACGACAAAAAAATACCGGTTAAAGGAGAATTATACACCCTCTCCAATCTGATATCTTTTAGCCGTGCCCTGATTCCTATACCCATTATAGCATTGCATCAGGCTGCCGGAGAAGAAGCTACCATCGCCATTGCCGTATTGGTAGCGTATGCATTTTTTTCGGACTATCTGGACGGCTGGGCAGCCCGCAAGTTCAACCAGATCAGCGAATTCGGAAAAGTCATGGACCCGCTTGCGGATAAAATTACCGCCGGTATAATGTTCATGTATATGGTGTGGCTCGGCCTTATTCCACTTTGGTTTTTATTATTTTTGATCCTCAGAGACGGATTGATTCTTGCCGGTTCACTGATGATAAAAAGACAACGAGGAAAAGTGGCCATGTCCACTATTTCGGGTAAGATCGCCGTTAACGTTCTTGCAGCTTACGGCATCGTTGCATTCTTTTTTCCGGGGTTTGAACTTACCATACTTGTTCTCAAATGGGGCACAGTTACTTTTATGTCGCTCTCATTCATCCGGTATGTACAAAGATTTATTGAAATCCGTCAAGGTGCAGAATTTAACTGAGAGTTATTACCCTTCGTATAAAAATTATTATGAGTTTTCTTGAAAAGTTTGGCCTGAAAAAAAAGAAAGAAGATGATCTTGAGCAGGGACTTGAAAAAACCCGCTCCGGTTTTCTGGATAAACTGGGAAAAACCCTGGTCGGTAAAGATACTATTGATGACGATGTACTCGATGATCTCGAAGAAGTGCTGATTACTTCCGACGTCGGGGTATCTACCACACTTGAAATTATCAAACGGATTGAGGAGCGGGTAGCGAGGGATAAATATGTCAGCAGTAAACAACTGCAGAATATGCTGCGTGAGGAAATTATCGGGCTGCTCCGGGAAAATGATGATGCTCGCCCGGCGGCCTTTGATGCCGAACTCCGGCATAAGCCCCATGTAATTATGGTGGTTGGTGTTAACGGAGTCGGTAAGACCACGACCATAGGCAAGCTTGCGCATCACTATAAACTCGCCGGTAAAAATGTAATACTCGGCGCCGGTGATACCTTTCGTGCCGGGGCGGTTGATCAGCTCAAAATCTGGAGCGAACGCGCCGATGTACCTATGATCCAGCAGGGACCCGGGGCCGATCCTGCCGCCGTTGCCTACGACACCGTAGCTTCAGCTAAATCAAAAAATTCCGATGTGGTGTTAGTGGATACAGCCGGCCGGCTTCACAACAAAAAAGCCCTCATGGATGAGCTTTCCAAGATAAAGCGCTCGATGGGCAAAGTGGTTGAAAACGCTCCTCACGAAGTACTGCTCGTTTTGGATGCATCAACCGGCCAGAATGCCATGCAACAGGCCAAAGCGTTTACGTCAGCCGTGGATATAACCGGTCTGGCTCTTACCAAACTTGACGGGACGGCCAAAGGCGGTATCGTACTTGGAATTTCGCGCGAATTGGACGTGCCGGTTAAGTACATTGGAGTAGGTGAAAAAATTGAACAACTGCAGGTTTTCAATCGCACAGCATTTGTCAATGCATTGTTCGGAGATGAAATTCAGTTGAGCTGACGGCCGCCTTATGAAGTTCGGTTCCGCCAAAATAATGTGGGGTTTGATATTCTTGTCATCCGGCTTGATTGCAAGTTGCAGCTCTACAGCCTCAGAGGTTGAAGAACTCAATTCCACAGATCACCTGCTGATTGAAGTCGGACCGCACGACGGTACAGAGTCAACGTTTACCATATCTATTACCACCGAGCAAAGCTACGGCTGCGGAGCATTTCTTACACGAAAGCTGAACCGGACTAAAAGCGGGGTTGCTATCGAAATAATGGGTGTGGTACCCGGCGAGCCGGGATGTCAGCTAACGGGCGCAACACCGCTCGAGGAAGAAATAACTCTTCGCCACGAAAGCAGTATTAATTTGGAAATTCGCCACCGGCGTGAAATGGATCGCTACCGCATGGAACTGGAGGGCAATGGCTGGAAGGTGGAACGTATTTATAATGGTCTCGGCACAAAACTCACGGCAGCGGTACCGTAATAACTGTTTTTTCTCTAAAACCTGAGGTCGATTATTCCTTCTGTTAATATAATTTCTTTAAGAGAGAGTAAATTGGTTGCTTATATTGCCCTTCCGTTCTTTTTGATTGATCCCCACAGGGACAGGCAAAAAGAACCAAAAAAAATAACCGCCGGTCGAGGGCCTCCCGGCCCCGACCCGCTATCATCTCCGCGTCCCCGCGGATAATACCCAAAAAGGCCATCAGGTCTTTCGGACGCTGACGGGTTTTTTAGATATTATCCTTTCATCAAACCGGGCTCACCCTCCTCACCGGTGCGGATTCTTTTTTTACGCTCCACTACATCGATTTTCTTATCGGCTTTTTCTCGAAAGGCCGGACTCTTTAAATCTTTATTGCTTACACTCCGGTTTTGTTCTCGTTGCCCGGCAATTAGAATCGAGCTCAGCCCATTGGGTTCACTGTAAGCAGAGTTATTGAAGCCCGATATTACTCCTTATGGCCCGCTTTTAGAAATAGCGGCCAGGTCACTGTTTTCTCATCCTCAACATTCCCCCACTGACGCTTGAGTCTCACCGCCAGTGTGCGAACCGGATCATAGCCTTTATACTGAATAAACCGGTTAGTCGATGACCAGGAACGCAAATAACCCAGAAACTGATCGAGCCGCCAGGTTTTGGTCATCGTTAGCTCCGGAGCGTGAATCTGCTTATACGGGAAGCGAAGACTTTCATAGCGCTGTTCAATATGCATGCGCTGTCTTGGCCAAAACGGGCCGATGACATCATCATAAAATGTGCGGATCAGCGGATCGATTTGTTCATTGACTGAACACAACCCGTATCCCCAACAGGCCAGCAATCCGCCAGGTTTTAAAACCCGGTCGGCTTCATTGTAGAATTTTTCTAAAGAAAACCAATGAAGAGATTGGGCAACAGTAAGAAGGTTTACCGATCCCGCTTCACATTTCGTATCGGAAGCATCGGCATTTCGGTAGGTAATACGATCGTGCGGATCCGCCCGCCCGATTTGTTCTTTGTTGATATCAACTGCAATAACGTGCTTAAACTTTCCGGCCAGCTCTATAGCTACCTGTCCGTTGCCGGTTCCGCAATCTAAGGCAAGGTCAAACTCATGCACATGGCGGTATAAAAAATCATAAAGTTGTTTGGGATATAAAGGCCGGTATTTTTTGTAGGCTTCAGACTGATCGGAAAATAAATGACTCATAATATTGCAGGTATTTATCGGTTTCGGCCATACTCTTCATGACTGGATACCCAATCGAATGAAGATATAGCAGCACCTAATGAAAGTTCACCGGCTAAGGCAACGGAAGCAACAATTTCAGCGAATTTTTTAACCTTCCCTTTTCCATAGCAGCCCATAACATTCAGGCACTCCTTTTGGGTGGGCAGTCCCGTTCCACCACCGTAGGTAGCTACAATAAGCGAAGGAATGGTCAGGGAAAGATACAGGTCTCCATCCGGAGTAAGTTCCGAATACAGAATTCCGGCTGAGGATTCAGAAACATTGGCCACATCCTGTCCGGTAGCAATAAACATTGCAGTTATGGCATTCGGTGAGTGCGCCCCGTTGTTATTGGCTCCGGAAATAAAGGCTCCCAGTGTTGATACCTGGGCATGATAGTGCAGACTTTCCGGCTCAACCCGCAGCTGATTGATCAATACATCGCGCTTTACAACCGCCTCAGCTGTAACCCGTTTACCCCGCGTACGCATAACATTCACCTGTGAGGCTTTTTTGTCGGTGGCGAAGTTGGACTCCAGATAAAACCGCTCGATCTGTTCATATTGATCCAGAATCCAGCTGCAGGCGGCAAATGTTGCTCTACCCACCATATTCTGGCCGGCCGCGTCACCGGTGGAATAATTAAACCGCAGATAGACAAAACGATTGGAAAGGTACGGGTCGATAAACAACAGCTTACCCACGCTGGTAGTCGCTTCGGCTTCTTGCCGGATGGTTTCAATGTTTTTCTGAACCCAGTCCACAAAATCGCGGGCATCCCGGGCATTCCTAAAAATAAATACCGGTGCCCGCTGCATGCAGTCGGCCATTACCGTCGCCATTATTCCGCCGGAAGAGTTTAATGCTTTAATACCCCGGTTGTAGGAAGCCACGAGTGTACCTTCCGTAGTTGCTAAAGGAATTAGAAAATCTCCATCGGCGTGTTCCCCTTTTACTTTCATCGGACCGGCAAAGCCGAGCGGGACCTGCGCCACGCCTGTAAAATTTTCAATATTGCCTTTGGTAATTTCCGGCTTAAAAGAGTAATGATTGAGATGATTGATTGAGGTTCCGCTGTGTTGCTCCAAAAATTCCAGGCGTGCGCTGACAGCCTGATCAGAATAATCATTCACCTTGTCATTCGGCACTTTGATCCTCTTTTCGGTGGAAAGAGATAGAGAATCTTCTACTTTGACATTCAGACTGCCGTAGGAAACCGTTTTAAATCCCACTTCGATCCGGTGTTTACCCTGTTCCAGTTCCCCTATGTTGAGGTGAATATCCACAGTTTTTCGGAGGGGATATTTAAGCGGTTTTTTTTCTGTAATTTCATCCGGGGAAAGAGCAGTCCCGTCATCCAGACGTAACTCAATACGGTCTCGGGGAATGTCAATACCGTTGATTTTAATGTGATTGATCGCCGTTAAAGAAACATCGGTCAGCCTGTTTTTGATCTGAAATCGAATTCCCTCTCCTGTATTTTCCAAACTGCCGGTGGTGTACAGCTGACGTAAGATTAAGCTGGGTATGATCATGTTGAACTATGTGTTTATAAAATTATCGTACCTAATAAAGTGTGTAAACCGTGGCTTTATACTATCTTGGAAACGTTGAATAGCACTGTAATTGATTTAAAGTGAACGCAATTCAAAATACATCTTTTTTGTCGATCTGCACGAGTTACCATGCCTGAATTTGCCGAAATAGTTTTTGCCCGGCCTAACCGCCAGACTTATACCTACCGTATTCCGCAGCGGTTGAAAAATGAAACCCGGCAAGGTATGAGAGTGTGGGTTCCGCTGCGCGAAAAAAAAGTGATCGGCATGGTCGTTGGTCTACATAACACCACTCCCGACTTCAAAACCAAAGAAATCGAACGGCTGCTCGATTCCAAACCGGTGCTTAGCGATGAGATGCTGCGCCTGACCGAATGGATCCACCGGTTCTATTTCTGCGGATGGGGCGAGGCCGTCCAGGCGGCACTGCCTGTGGGTTTGAATTTCGCTGCATATACCAACCTGGTTCCCGGTAAAAACGCCTCTAAATTTACCCTGGATGCTTTTGAACAGCAGATGCTGGGCGATCTGCAAGACCGTGAAAATCCGGTCAGTTACAACGAAGCTTTAAAACGCTGGAAAGATATTGGTGAAAAACAGCTCAAAAAGCTGATCAAAAAAGAAATCCTTGAAATCCGGGAAGAACCGCGGCTGCCGCCGGCTCCCAAAACCGTTAAAGGCTACCGGTGGTTGGTTTCAGATGCGGAAGATTATATCGAGGAACTCACCGACGGAGTTCCGTTTGAGAAACTTCCGAAGTGGAAGAAAGGCTTAATCGGGCTCAAAGAAATGGAGTTACCCCGGAGCCGGACCGACTTGCTCAATCATCCCGAGATCACCCCGTATGTGCTTGATCGTATAGAAAAAGAGGAGGTTATTGAGGGTATTGAACTGGAGGACAAAGAGTTGAAATACAAAAATGAATACGCGCCTGAGAAGCTGAAATCTTTAAACTCCGAACAGCAACAAGCACTCGAAGAGATATTGAACAGCGTTCAAAGACAAGTGTTTCACCCGTATTTGTTATTCGGCATTACCGGAAGCGGGAAAACCGAGGTCTATATTCATGCACTAAAAAAAGTACGTGAACAGGGGCGCGGGGCACTGGTACTCGTACCGGAAATATCACTGACTCCGCAGACGGTAAAGCGTTTTTATCAGATTTTCGGCGATGATATTTCGGTACTGCACAGCCGGTTGAATGAACGAGAGAAGTACGAAGCCTGGAATGCCTTACGTGAAGGCCACAAACACATTGCCATAGGTCCGAGGTCTGCCGTGTTTGCGCCGGTGCAAAACCCCGGACTTATCGTTATCGATGAAGAACACGACGGATCATATAAACAGGAGGATCCCGCACCGCGATATCATGCAAGAGATGTGGCCATTAAAAGAGCGAGTGACTGCGGCGCAACAGTTTTGCTCGGTTCAGCTACACCATCTATGCAGTCTCTGCACCGGGTGACGGCGGGCAGGGCTACCATGCTGGATCTGCCATCACGACATGCCGGTGCCACACTGCCCGAAATACGGGTGCTGGATCTGCGGCAGTACCGAAAGGCGATGAAAGGACCGCTGGCTTATCCGCTGCATGAAGCGGTCGAATCGGCACTGATGCGGGGAGAGCAATCCATACTGCTTTATAACCGGCGGGGATTTGCTAATTTTATCCAATGCAGCGGATGCGGCTGGATGGCCGAGTGTCCGCACTGTTCGGTAACGTTAACGCACCACCGCCGGAACAACCAGTTGCGGTGCCATTATTGCGGCTACAGTTCACTGAAGCCCAAAGCATGTCCGTCGTGCGGAGAACCCGAACCGGCGGATATGGGATCGGGAACGCAGCGAGTGGAAGAAGAGCTTGTTGAACTCTTCCCGGAGGCAGGTATCATTCGAATGGATCAGGATACAACACGTAATAAGTACGACCATGAACGCCTGCTTTCTCGTTTTGAACGCAAAGAGGCCAATCTGCTGATCGGCACCCAGCTGATTACTAAAGGTCTGGATTTTCCCGATGTAACCGTAGTCGGCGTGGTTAACTCCGATACCGAACTCGCCTTTCCTTCTTACCGGAGTGATGAACGATTGTTTCAGATGCTGGCGCAGGTATCAGGACGCTCGGGGCGTAGCGACAAACCCGGCAGGGTGTTTCTTCAAACCCGAAAACCCGAGCATCCGCCAATACAATATGCTGCCCGGCATGATTTTAAGTCATTTGCCCGAGAAGAAATAAAAATGCGTAAACAGCTGTTGTATCCGCCGTACAGCCGGTTGATTCGATTTGATTTTCGATCGGCGGATGAGCAGGTGATCGTACAGGTAGCTGATACGGTGGCTGAAATCCTGGCTCGTCAGCGACCCGATCTGCTGCGGATGGGGCCTTCGCCGGCCGCCATTTATCGTACCAAAAAAGCGTTCAACTGGGAATTAAATGTCAAAGTACCGGTAAGCTGGGGAGCGCGGCGAATAGAAGAGATGCTGGATTCACTGATGACGGCTTACGAAAAAGAAAAACCGGCCAAAGCATCCAGAGTGCGGATCAATATAAACGTGGATGCGATATAACCAGGTGCCCCGGAACCTGGCTTTTGTACCGGGTTATCCTCAGAGTGAATGCCGTTGCACTTGCTTGATTTCTGAAGATTATAAACCGGTGTTTTATCCGGGGCTCCCTATATTCTTCAAAACGTGAAATAACGCACGTGTTCTTGCTTCATATAGCGGGCAACCTCCTCCGGGTTGGCGGTGCCTACACCCTCTACCAGATCATCTTCGGTGTATTCCCGGTTGGGAAGATAAATGGCGCATACTTCAACGGTCACCCCGCGATCCATTAATCCCATAAGCAGTTGTTGCGGGGTGCGACCGGCAGGCTGAAATACGGGGAACTCTTCAGCTTCTATTGCCAGATTCCCCCCGTCGCTACAAAGCAAAACACGAACATTTACATCCTGATTCGCAGATTGTGTGGCTAAAACCATAGACATCATCTGGGTTTCAGCATCCGATGAAGTGACAACTACAAACAAATCGCGATCATCTTCTGCTGCAAAAGCCGGA
>SLQI01000172.1 GCA_007131535.1 Balneolales bacterium
CATACCAATCTTGAAAACTTACGTTCGAAATAAATAGCTTCGATTAGGATCAGCATTACCGGATGGATAGTGACCAGTACCGAGGCGGAGGCGACTGAAGTTAGCATAATGGCGGCAGTCCAGCAGATAAAGTGCAGGCCGAGCGCAGCGCCGGCACCGAGGGCCAGCAGGTTTTCTTTGCGGGTGTAAGGGTGACGGTTGGTTTTGGAACTGAAAAACCAAATCACCAACAATACAGCCGCAGCTGATGCAGTACGAACTGCGGCGAGGGCAAAGGGATCCGTATCTCCGGCAACCCGAACCAGTATCGGAGCAAAGCCGAAGTTGAGCATACCAAAGAGCAGAGCTCCGGTAACTATCCAAGATCGCCCCTCCGCATTATTCATAAAAAATTACCTGATGCGGTCCATGGATTTAACGAGCTGCTCATCCCGATGGATAAAATGGAGGGCGAGGTAGCACAGTATTACAGCAACACCAAGCAAACCGACGCCAAGAGCTTCCTGCCAAAGAGCGGTAGTAAGCCGTCCAAGGCTGAAAAACAGTCCCACACAAGCCCCGAGAGCGACGACTTGCATAATCAGTCCGAGTTTGACAAAACGTAGCTGTTTGGGGCGGTCCCGGAATAAGAAAATGGAGTACAGACAAAGCGCGGCGGCAACGACCAATGCTGCCGTCAGGGCATTGGTAACCCATCCGCTTGGATCACGCAGGGCTTCTTCATATAACGGAAGAAAGAAAAATGCGATGTTGATAATGACGGCAGCAGCAAGAAATACGGTTTGAATTCTCTGGATCACGATGTACGCATGATTTGAGTTTAACATTAACGGTTGGAAGATACGGCTTTTGACTTTCGGGGCATAGTCCCGTATGATGATTCGTTTTTAAGCGTTAGCTCCCGGATGTGGCGGGCGGAGATAAAGCAAAATTAATCCGTTATTCAATTATTAAATAATCTGTAAAATATTGTCGCGCAAGGTAGTTGTAGAGGGTTTTCTCCTGTTTGTAGTGTTTATCTGGGCACTGAATTTTTCAGTGGTGAAATACAGTCTGGAGGAAATCGACCCGATAACGTTTAATGCTTTTCGGTTCGGATTGGCCATTATTTTTATCTGGGTGGTGGTGCTGGTCCGGAATATCAAAATCCGGATTGAGGCCAGAGATTGGTTAAAACTTATCGGGCTGGCTTTACTTGGCAATCTTATATATCAAATGCTGTTTATTTTCGGAATCGACCGCACCTTTTCGGCTAATGCCGCCGTTATGCTGGGGACCATTCCGGTCTGGACCGCGCTGTTTTCTCATCTTTTTTTTGAAGAAAAGCTGACCCGCATCCGGGGTTTCGGTGTATTTTTTGCTTTTCTGGGCGTTGCCCTGATAATGGGAGGTGGTAATGAGGGTTTCGCTCTTGGCACTCAGTCGGTAACCGGAGATTTAATAATTGTATTGGCCGCAATGGTATTTGCAACTTATACACTGCTGTCTAAAAGTTTTTTAAGAAAATATACCCCCATAGAATTAAGCACGGTAGTGATGACTGTCGGCGGCGGCGGTTTGATCATCGCCGCCCTTCCCGGTTTGATCACCCTGGAATACTCCCAGGTTTCGCTTCCGGCTTATGGCGGCGCATTGTACTCCGGCATTTTTGCCATTGGGGTGGCTTATCTTGCATGGAATTACGGAATCCGGCAGGTAGGCGCGGTTAGAACGTCAACCTTTCAGAATCTGGTGCCGGTTTTAGGTGTGATTTTGGGATATCTGCTGCTGGGTGAAACGCTTACCGTATTGCAGTATTTCGGGGCGGCCAGTGTGATTCTGGGAATAGTGCTGGCAAGGTGGAGGTGAGTAGCTGTTCGGGCGGAAATACAGCTTGTGGCGTATAATTGCGAAATTAAATGGAGTGCTATTATTAACCGGTTTTATTATCTTAAAATTTTGTAATATTTTCGGAGCAAAAGCTGACTCTGAAACCCGCTAATAACCCACTCTGTAAACCAGTCCGCACAATATCGCCAAAAGCTACAAGCCAGGGAATATCTAATTAAATGACTCTTGTTGAAGGGGTTGATAATGATAATCGGCAATATTGTTAGTGGTCGGCTATCCTTATAACATTGATGATTTACCCCGGCTGTTTGTAATTTAACAGGTTTTGAATATCCGGGTAATTTATAATAAATCAATCCACCCTGTATGAAGGCGGACGGGATTCTATCCAAATGAGTACCTTGTTATCCTGTGGTGTATTTGAGACCCGTATTTACTGTTTTACCTTTAAAAAATAACTGGCAATGCACGTTTGTAACTCCTTGATTTGCAGTTTTGCAGGTGTTCTGTTGCTCTTAGGTATATTTACCAATGATGCAGCAGCCCAGGATGAGTTCGATCTTGACCTGCAGTCCACCTTTGAGCCTTTCTTCTTTCTTGATGATATCGGATACCGGATGGCCCTGGAACCATACCGTCCGGATACTTATATCGATGAGGAGACCTACCAACTCGGGCCTCACGATATGCTTTCTGTTGATGTGCGGGGAGGGATGACACTTGCTATGCGAGGCATCCTCGTAAATATCCGCGGGGATATAACACTTCCTACGATCGGAAATATCTCCGTGCAGGATATGACGCTCAAAGAAGCGCGTGAGCAGATTGAAGCACATATTAGTGAAAACTTTCAGGAAAGTGAGGTTTATGTAACTCTTGAAAAACCCCGTAACTTTCATGTCTATGTACACGGGGATGTGCCGTATCCGGGGAAGTATATTGTGCCGGCGCAAACCCGGGTAGACCAGGCTATATATCGTGCATTGATTGAACCGGATGCCGGCATAACCGAGGTTGGTTCTTTTCAGTACGATACGGATTTTCTCGAAAACAGAGACTACGCACTTCGAAACATCCGGATACGCTCCGGTGATGGAGATAAAACATACAGTGCCGATCTGATTTCATTTTTCCGGGCAGGGCTTCAAAAGCATAATCCTTATGTGCAGGATGGCGACATCATCATTGTAGATGAAATGCGTGATTCGGATCCGCGGGTGAGTATTTCAGGGGGAGTTCGAACGCCACTGGAGCTTGAGTTTCGATACGGGGATTCGATCAAAGATCTGATTGAAATTGCTGGTGGATATTCCCGCGATGCGGATACCAACAGAGTTAAAGTACACCGGAACACCGGAAGCGGTATTGAAACCCTGGAGATTGACCCCAACAGTGACCGGTTTACTTCGGCGGATGTTCGACCAAATGACCGGATCATTATCCCTGTTGATCCGGCAATGCAGCGGACTCACTCCGCATGGATTCACGGAGAGGTGCGATATCCCGGAAATTTTCCTATTGTTCAAGGAAATACTACACTTGCTGAAATTTTTGACAAATCCGGCGGACTTACAGATGAGGCTTTGCCGCAGGCGGCCTACCTGATTCGCAATCAGGGTGAATCTCCCAGAAACCTTCGAATTTCCTTTATGGATCGTCAGCGAATGGCACGCACTTCCGATCAGCTTGAACAAGGGTTTAAGTACCTTGAAATGGAAGAAGAGCTAAATCGTAATGAAGTTCATATCGACCTGAGCAATCCATCACAACTGGAAAATGTAAAACTCTACGACGGAGATCAGCTTTTTGTTCCCAAAGATGAGCATACCGTTTATGTGATGGGACAGGTTAATCAGCCGGGCTATTATGAGTTCGAAAATCCTGCGGATCTGGACACCTACCTCGATAAAGCAGGCGGCTACAGTCTGGCGGCTGATGAGTCGCGGGTATTTATCGTGAAAGCCGGAAGCCGTTCCTGGCACTTGCCCGAAGAAACCGACATTGAGTCCGGCGATATCATTTTTGTAGATCGTGAACCTTTTGATGAGCTTCAGGCGCTCCGGTCATTCGAAATACAGCAAGCCAGCCAGCGAAATAGTAATATCCAGCTTGTAATGGCCGGCCTTTCGACCATCACCAGTATTATAACCACTTATGTGGCCATCACCAGATAATCAACCTGTAATTTATTAAGTATCCCCGTATGAGTGTTACGTATCAGGGCACCTCGTTTATTGATATTGTGCGCCACCTGTTCCGCCGAAAATTCTGGATTGCCGGAATAACCTTATTTGTCAGCTTTGTTGTTGCTATTTACTCATTGTTTATTGAAAATGAGTATAAGTCACAAGCCAACCTCTTGCCGGCGGAAGAGCGGGCCGTAGGTCTGGATGCTCTGGCCGGTGGCGGAGTTGCCGGTGCTGCCGGTGCACTTCTCGGACGCGACCATGAGCGTTTCGACCGGTTTTACGTTTTACTGAGAAGCCGGAATATCAGCAAACAGGTAGTCGAAGAATTTGATTTGATCGATGTCTACGAAACCGGTGATTCCGATGATCCGATGGGGGATGCCATCAGTGTGCTTCGTCAGCAGACCAGCTTTGAGGGGCTTGACGAAGGAAATTTTGTGATCAACGCCTGGGATACCGACCCTCAGCGCGCTCATGACATGGCGCAGTTCTATATTGACAAACTCAATGAGCTGAATACCGATATATCGGTCAGGGAGGCCCGAGAGTACCGGCAGTTCGTGGAACAGCGCTATAAACAGTCCGTCGATGATATTGAGCAACTGCGTACTGATCTTAAAGCTATGCAGCGTGAATACGGATTGTATGATATTGAAACGCAACTTGCCAGCTATTTTGATTTGATCGGGGAGGTAACCGTTAACCTGATACAATCCG
>SLQI01000156.1 GCA_007131535.1 Balneolales bacterium
ATCGACCAGGTGAGCTGGGCAGCGGCCAACCGTCTGGCCTCGGAATACGGATTGGTCGAAGACTATGATCTGCAGAAATATCTGAATTATGTCGGCCACTGGGTAGTAGAAAACTCCCACCGCTATGATGTACCCGTTCAGGTACACATTCTGGATGAAGACAAAGTAATGGGGTACGCCATTCCGGCAGGTATCATTATGATTTCCCGCGGAGCGCTTGAGCTCATGGAAAATGAAGCTGAGCTGGCCCATATGATTGCCCACGAGGTAGCGCATATTTCTTTCCAGCATGGTGATCAGGAGCTGCACCAACGCCAGCCGCGAATCCGTGCGGAACGCGCATTTTCCGAATTAGAGGATGCGCTCGGCTATGATGAGCGGCAGGATGAAGATCACGTACAGCTGGTGCAGGAGTTATCCGACTGGGCAGATCAGGTTTACGAATATGTGATCAGCGACCGGTTGGAAGAATACGAGTTTGAGGCGGATCATTATGGATTGATTTACATGGCAAGGGCCGGTTATGAACCCTCTGCGGCAGTGGATTTCCTGGAGCGTGTACTCCGGGAGGAAGGAGATCTTGAAAGAGAACGAGGTTCGCTGGAGTGGAGTGGGGCTAAGATTGAAAACCGCATTAGCGAAATGAATGCCTCCATCAGAAGTATTCAGGTAGATGACGGCAATCTCAATCGCTCAGAATTCCGGGAAATGGTGTCGTTTTAATTGCGGAGCTGATTGAATAACCTGGTTTAAGCGGGTTGATCAGTTGATTAAAGTACCCTGCAGGTTAATGCTATTGCGTAACTTGCAGGATAACAATCGAAGCCCGGAGACTTACATCTGCGCTATTCCAGCGAATATCGGCTGTTTTATCTATTCAACAGAATAATGCAAAATAGTATGGTCACCGACCACCCAGCCGGTTTCAATGTCCGGGAAATGCACGTCATTTAAATGGAACGGGCTGCCGCTTTGCCGTTCGTTCCAGTTTTGGCCGCCGTCATTGGTATAGCGTAGGGTAGTGCCATCGGTGATCATGCCATTATACTCATCCACGAACCAAACGGAATTGCCACTCGGACCCTGATCCCGCCAGGTAGCCCCGCCATCATCGGTAAACAAAACACGCTCACCGACAGCCCATCCTTTCCGGGCATTGATGAACTGCAGGTCGTGAATCACAAACTCAACTCCACTGGTCAATGTATTCCAATTGGCTCCGCCGTCTGTGGTTTTAAGTATAGTACCGGCTGCTCCACCGGCCCAGCCGGTTTCAGCATTGATGAAATCAACCGAATTCAGCGTTACAGTCACATCGCTGTTTTGCTCCTCCCAAGTCACTCCGCCATCGGCGGAATGAAGTATCAGGCCATCTGATCCGACGATCCAGCCGGTTTCCGTATCTGTGAAATCAACGGATCTTCCCTTTTGAATATCCGGGTTGGAACTCCAGGATTCACCGCCATCTGTAGTATACGCGAATTGGTTTTGTCCGGCTATCCAGCCATAGTCCGGATTTACGAAGTATAAATCATGAATGATGAGCTCCTCTGGTTCACAAAAAGACGGAGTTCGATCCTGCCAGGTGAGACCGCCGTTTTCGGTGTACATCAACCTGCATTGGTACGGGTATAACTGCATGCCGCCTCCGGCCCAACCATGATTTTCATCAATAAAATGAACCGAATTGAATATCCATCGGCCTACCGACATAGGTTTGAGCTCCACATAATTTGACTGCACCTGCCAGCTGTCACCGCCATTGGAGCTGTGATGGAGAATGCCTTCCTTTCCCACACTCCAACCATAGTCCGAATCCGCAAAATGAATGCTGCTCAAAACATGATTTTCAGTTTCGTGTTCGATCCAGGTTGCTCCGCCATCCGTAGTTTTCAGAATGATTCCGGTTCTGAATTGTTCCTCAGCGAAACCCGCTGCCCACCCGGTTTGGTCATCTGCAAAATAAATCTTGTTGTAAACCTGCATCGTTTGGTCGGAAATATAACTTTCCTGCCAGGTTTGGCCGCCATCTTCAGTTTTATAGATATTACCTGCCGAAGCCGTTGCCCAGCCGGTTTTCTCATCCAAAAAATGGAAGGACCGGAAGGGTTCATCATAAATGACCTCCCATGATTCACCACCGTCATCTGTTTGCATAAGGGCATCGCCGGCTGCCCAGCCTGTTTGCGGGTCTATAAACTGAATTCCGGCAATAGTGCCGATTTCCGGGGTCTCTTGTTGAGACCAATTATCACCTCTATCAGTAGTATGCAAAATAACCCCGTTTTCACCTGCCGCCCAGCCCGCTTGATTATTCAAAAAATACAAATCAAGCAGATGATACTCCGTTCCGGTCTCCTGTACCTGCCAGGATTCACCGGAATTTTCGGTAAACAGAATGACCCCGCCGTCTCCGGTAATCCATCCGTAGGTTTGATCCGGAAAAAATATTCCATTCAGATGAGTTTCGATATGGCCTGCGTGAATACTGGTGTACCAGGATTCTCCTCCGTCCCGGGAATGCAGAACGGTGCCGTTTTCTCCCACAGCAAAAACGGTGGTTGCAGATATCACATGGACGTCTTTTAATGAATTGCCTTGCGGATAAGGAAATTGCCAGGCCCAATCTTCTGATAATATTTCGGAAAACCCCTCTCCGGGTTCAGGCTCATCACCGGTTTTGAAATCTAAAAAGGACTCGCACGAGGTGATCAATAACGTTCCTCCCAGTGATAGCGTTAAGAAAGCCACGAGGCTGTAAAGATGTTTCATAGGAAGCAGGACTCTTGTAATGAATTTGGCAGATGCAATATTCATTACTGCCATTCTATCTTAAATAGCAGTTATGCTGACTTTCCTGTCCCGTGAAAACATCCCTGAGTAGTTATTTCTGCGACAAGTTTTAGCCTTTGTTATAGAGACTGTACGTACTTTTTAAATTAACTTTGCAATCAAACCCGCTTAAGCCCCATAACTATGGAAGAGCGTTAAAATATCCGGCAAAATATCTTCCGCAGAGCATTGACTTCTATGCCATGATATCTTAGTTTTACCGCGTAATGAAAGTTGCACATCTACATAGCACACAGTGGTGGTGGCCCGAAGATCGGGCGGCTTGAGCTGTGCATATGTATTGATACCCTTTTTTTGAACTTTTTTGTACAGTCAACCCGCTTCAGCTCGTCTGAATGTGGGTTTTTTTGTTTTAAGACCCTGTTATGGATCAACAACGATTTACCCGACTTGCATCTGAATACTCCGCTGTGCCGGTGTGGAGAACTCTTCTCGCCGATACCCTTACTCCTGTTTCGCTTTTTATGAAACTCCGGGAGGGAGCCCATGCCCCGTTTTTGCTGGAATCGGTTGAGGGGGGAGAGCACGTCGCTCGATATAGCTTTCTGGGAAGAGATCCATACAAGAGGTTAAGTTATCAGGAAGGGAAAGTAACGATACTGTCCGGCGAACAGCCTGAGCAGACGTTTGAAGGAGATTACCTGGAAATGCTCAAAGATCTGACCCGCAAACTGGATGAACCGGAAATTCCGGAACTCCCGCGTCTGACCGGTGGAGCTGTCGGGTATTCAGCTTACGATACGATTCGTCTAACCGAGCATCTGCCGAACGAGCCGAAAGACGATCTCAACCTGCCTGATGCGGTCTGGTCTTTTTACGATGAAATTTATGCATTCGATCACGTCAAACACCGGATTCTGTTAATCAAAACGGTGTTTGTTGATTCTGACGCTTCGGCTGAGTCTCAGTATCAGCAGGCGCAGGAAGCTCTGAATAAAATGGAAGAGCAGGCCAGGCAACCGATAAATGATACAATGTCGGTTCATCTGGAAGGTGGAATTACTTCCAACACCACACGTGAAGATTTTTGCGAGGCTGTCGAGAAAGCCAAAACCTACATTTTTGAAGGGGACATTTTTCAGGTCGTGCTTTCTCAGCGTTTTGAGAACCGGTTTCAGGGAGATCGGTTTATGCTATACCGGGCGCTGAGGATGGCCAACCCGTCTCCGTATCTGTTTTACCTGGATTTTAATGATTATGCGCTGGTCGGATCATCGCCGGAGGTTCTGGTTCGGGTTGAACACGGTACTGCCAGCCTGATGCCCATCGCCGGAACCCGACCGAGGGGTGAAACCGAAGAGGAAGATCAGCAACTGGAAAAGGATTTGAAAAACGACCCCAAAGAAATCGCCGAACACATCATGCTGGTGGATCTTGGGCGTAATGATCTGACCCGTGTGTGCAGGCCGGAGACGGTCAGAGTTACCAGAAATCAGGTAATCGAACGGTATTCCAGGGTGATGCATATCGTCTCCGAAGTTGAGGGAGAGCTGCATCCTGATGCACATCCTGTCGACGCGCTGCGGTATTGTTTCCCGGCCGGCACGGTGAGCGGTGCTCCCAAAGTGCGTGCCATGGAAATTATTGATGAATTCGAACCGACCCGGCGCGGGCCGTATGCCGGCGCGGTGGGTTATATCGATTTCTCCGGCAATCTGGATACATGTATCGCCATTCGTACCATATTGGCTACAAATGAACGAGCCTACATACAGGCCGGTGCCGGTATCGTTGCCGACAGCGACCCGCAAAAAGAGTTTCAGGAAACCGAAAACAAAGCCAGAGCACTGTTTGATGCCCTGGATATAGCGAAATTGTTAGATGAAGAGAAAAGTGAAGAAGTGACAAAGTAACAAAGTGACAAAG
>SLQI01000086.1 GCA_007131535.1 Balneolales bacterium
ACGCAGGAACGCCCTGAACTCCAAGTCTTCGCCCCTCCTGAAGCTGGCTGTTAATCCGCTCTTCAATTTCGGCAGACTCCAGGTCTCTCTGTAGTTGCTGCTCATCCAGATCCAGATTTTCAGCCATTTGTTCAAACATGCCTTGAGCATCACCACGCGACCATCGCTGCTGATAGTTGAAGATCATGTTGTGCATCTCCCAGAATTTGCCCTGCTTTCCTGCGGCTTCGGCATACCGGGCCGCCGTTCGGGAGTATGGCATAGTCGGTAAGGGAAAATGCCGGTAGACAAACGCAACTTTATCGCCCAGTTCATCTTCCACACTGGCATCCATCATAGCGGCCTGCCGGCAGGCCGGACATTGAAAATCACTGTATTTCACCACCACTACATCCGCATCCGGGTTACCTTTTACCCAATCATCAGAGTTAACCTGCAGCATGTTTTGCATTTCGGCCGAAATGATGTCATCGGCTGTTGTAGGCTCAGGCGAGTCATCTGAAGCAAGGTAAATACCGGTAACTATCGCAATTGCCAGAATCGCGGCAAGCCCGCCCCAGATCTGAATTCTTTTATTCATGATATCGTACTGTCTTTATTAAATACTAATTGCCATTATTATATGGTCATCCAACAAATATAACCAGGTAGTAAAAATCAATCAGGTAACGTAATATAATGCTGATCCCTTATAATAAAATGAAATTTTCAGGTGGCGTGGTCGAATATAGTAATATTATAAT
This sequence comes from Balneolales bacterium, assembly GCA_007131535.1. GTDB lineage: Bacteria > Bacteroidota > Rhodothermia > Balneolales > Natronogracilivirgulaceae > SLJN01. Next base: position 744 of record SLQI01000086.1, read on the forward strand.
TTTCATATTGTAAAACTGCGTCTGCAAGAAATACAAGTGTTAAGGCGCGAAGTTCCAAAGAGCGAAGTATGCATAGCACACATGATCATTTTTGGGACGAGCGGATCACAGATATTGGCGGGTACTTAGTACTACTAATTACTATAGACCAGCCGCGGTTTTCTCACGGTTTAATTTAGCTCACATTTCACTTCGCGGGAATCGCTAACGCTCGGTACACTTCGTGGGAATCGCTTCGCTCGATGCAGTTCAAGGGAATCGAATGTGAGCAATCGGCCACAACCAATGTGTGTCAAAATTATGTCAGAACATGGTTTATAAATGGCTCATTTTAACTCACTTTTTTATTTTGGATGTTGGATCTGATTGGTTTACGACTTCATATGCTGTAATTTTTCTTCGGCATTACCCTGTAATAATTAACATTTACATCATTTGCACCTTTTCGGTATGAACAAATTTTGCCGGCATATCTCGTTTAGCCAGATTCAGTTATAACAGATCAAATTATCATTGTCCTTATATGCGGCGTATCCCTGACTGCCTGAACCGACTTTTCCTGAACTCCCGGGCTTTAAAATTGACCTATGTGCCTTTTCTGACTTTGGCAGCTTTAGTTATTCATGCTACCCCGGCGTACTCTGCAAAAGATGATGCTACGCTCAGAGTTGTTGTCTCTTCGTCCGAAGACGGCACCCCGTTGCCGGGAACCAATGTTTTGCTGATGAAAGATGATGAGATTAAAGCAGCCGGATCAGCCGACAGTGACGGGCTGGTTCAACTGTCCGGCATCGAGGCGGGTAACTATCAACTTGAAGTTCGATTTCTCGGATATGAGACTCATGAGGAGGATGTTGAATTACGTCCCGGTCAAAATTTCGTCCGGCGGGTTCAGCTGACCCCCTCAGTAGAGCGGCTTGAAGAGGTCATTGTAGAGGGTCATGAAGGCGGCGCTCATCGCCAGGCCGGATTACAAACTGTTAGTCCCCGGGACTTGCGGCGAATCCCATCACCGACTCCGGGAGGGGATCTTGCCATGTATCTTCAATCGCTGCCCGGCATAGCAACCCGGGGCGACCGCGGTGGTGAAATGTTTATACGGGGTGGAACGCCGAGTCAGAATATCATTATGGTGGACAACATACCGGTGACTCAGCCATTTCACATATCCAGTCTGTTTTCAGCCTTTCCGGGTTCGATAATTCAGGATGTGGACTTTTATGCCGGCGGTTTCGGGGCTGAATATACCGGCGGGGTTTCTTCGGTAATAGACGTCACTCTGCGACAGGGTAATATGAATGAGTTTGCCGGGGAGGCGGCTATCAGCCCGTATATGGCTTCAATTCGGGCTGAAGGTCCTATCGAAACCAATCACCGGTCCCTCCTGGTTTCTGCTCGGAGTTCTTTGATCAATCACTTCTCTGAGCCACTTACCGGAGAAAATATACCGATCGATTTTTATGATCTCACGCTCCGCTATACCAGCCGGCTGCCGAATTTTAACTGTGGTGTTACAGCAATGCACACTTATGATGAAGGGCAAATCAACCCATTGAGAGAAGTTAACCTCTCCTGGACTAATACGGCAATCGGCGGGCGGTGCCTGATGTTCGGTGCTGCTCTGGATCAACCGATCGACATCAGTTTGGGGTACAGCCGATATAACAATTCAGAGTGGACTGCGGATCAAATTGAACGAAGCTCAACCATTGACCTCCTGCATTTCAGGCTCGACCGCGAATATTTGGCCACCGGATTTCCCATTAGCTATGGCTTGCGGTGGGATTTGGCTCGCTATTACACCGAACTGGATGAGCTGTTTTTTCATTATGAAGATTTTGAAGCTCTAATAGCAAACTTCAGAGCTTTTGCATCCGGGAGGTGGCAGCCAACGGAAGAACTTACCGTGATTCCGGGATTTACCTCACAGTTCACTACCGGCAAGTTTGCTCCTACCCTGGAACCCCGCCTCCGGCTAAGCTATCGGCCGGATGGTACGGATCGAAGGGAGTTTAGTCTGGCAGCCGGACGATACTATCAAATGGTAGAAGGGCTATCTGATGAACGGGATGCCGGCACTGTTTTTACCGTATGGAAACCCATGGACACCATCTCCGATCCCGAACCCTGGGCCTGGCACGGCATTCTGGGTTACCGCAGGCAGCTCGGGCATTATTTTGAGACAACGGTAGAGGGGTTCGTCAAAGATCACCGGAATATTCCCGTATCCCAGTGGACGCCCGAGGCTCGCATGGAGCTGGAAACCACCTTTGCCAACGGCTTGATTTATGGAGCTGATTTGCGATTGGAATATGACCGGCGCCCACTTCTCCTGCTTTTGGGGTATGATTGGTCCAAAGTCACCTACGAAGCCGCAACCGACGATTTAGGGGCATGGGTTGACGGAGAGGTGTTCAGCTACAACCCGGCACACGACTTGCGCCACCAGGTTAACTTCCTGGCCGCATTGGATATCGGTGATTTTACCACTTCGTTGCGCTGGGAGTTTAACTCTGGTCAACCCTATACCCGGATTCGGGGTAATGATGTACTGATTCCCACTCCTGATGAAGATCCCTCCGAGTTCCCGGGTACCGCACTTACCATTTATGATAAGCCCTACGGTGCACGGCTGCCCTCGACCCACCGGCTGGATGTTTCCGTGGAACATACCGTCGATTTTTCTCAGAGAGGAAGTTTGCAGACTCAGGTGGGGGTCATCAATTCGTATAACCGAAACAACATTTTTTACTACGATTCCTCAACATTCCAGCGCATGGATCAAACTCCGTTATTTCCTTATGTATCGCTCAGTGCAACGTTTAACTGACTGCAACTACCGGCACCCTATGCACATTCAATTCAATCCCAAAAAATCGTTTATACTCTCCCTTTTCCTTACCGGTCTGATTTTTTCAGCCTGCGATAATACTATTCAGCCTTTTGAAGAAGAAGAAGAAACTTTGTTTTCCGTCTATGGATCTTTTGAGTTAACCGATTCCACTCATTATATCCGGATCAAAGACACGAACAAGCCCCTGATCCCGGACTCCACTAAGGAACTTGATGCTGAGGTAACCCTGGAGAATACAGCAAACGGAAATCATTTTGAACTTGAGAAACAGACCGAGCAAATGGGCGAACTTTACGCTCACAACTTCCCGGTTTATAAAGAAGTCCAACCATCAACAGAATATCGATTAACAATTGAAAACCCTGAGGGCAAAAAAGCGGTAACGTATGCTACCACCCCACCCTTTAGTGAAGCTGAAAGTCCGCATATCGACGAATTTTGCACAACTGAAGTTGAAGTCCAATTTCCGGATGCTGAAAAACCGGAGCGAATTTCTTCGAGTGTCGGTTTTAAGTATTTGGGGGAATTTCACTGGCTTACCTACCATCCGGAAACCAATGCTGATGGAGAGGTATCGATAACATTTGAGCCTCAGGGGCTCATCAATATCAAATTCATGGATGAGTTTGATTTCACTATGGACCCTTATGAAAATCCACCGGTTCTCTGCAATGAGCTTGACGAAGATTTCTTCAGGGTTGAATTTCGACATTTCGGGCCTGAGTGGGACGGGTACAGCACCCCGGTCAGTCCCCTGGAATCGGTGGATGTGAAACACGGTATCGGCTTTTTCGGCGCCTACTACGATAACTACTTCGACCTGCCGCTCGATACCACCCATGTATATTAGTTTTTCCACTCGCCGGCTTCCGGACGCAGTCCGGTTGTCGGCCTAACCATGGTGATGATAAGTTGTCACTTATCAATCGCCGTTTATCAATGTCTGAAAAGGCAATACTAAAATTGCCTCCCCAAAAAATAATCTTCACCCCGGTCAAGTGTCATCCGCCAGCCACTTCTATTCTGGTTGTGTAGCCTGCCGGGCCGATCCGGGCCGACTCTTGTTTCCGTAGGCATCTATTGCAACTACCCGATACCACATACCGGCTTCACC
>SLQI01000294.1 GCA_007131535.1 Balneolales bacterium
GCGGAAATTGACGGACAAACTCTGACTCAAACCCGCATATTCAATCCTTTTACAGGAAGGTATATGCAGGCGCCCGGAACGCTTCATTTCGGGTTAGGTGATGCCCAAGCTGCCGGCATCACCGTTCAATGGCCCAGCGGACTGGAAACCGAACATCAGTTCGAGGGTAATGATATCAACGACTACCACACCTTAACCGAGCCTGAGGCCGGTAACCTGGTTGCTGAAGATGATCCCCCTGCAATTGCCGCTGTGCTGGACTCAACGGCTGTCGATACGCTAATGGTGCGAAATATCGGCCGGAGTACAGTAACCATTTCGGGCGGTGAAGCTGATGCCGAATTTCTTGAAGTTGCTTCGTTTCAGAACACAATTGCCCCCGGAGAGACGGGATGGGTTGAATTGGAGTTCTCCCCCGAATCTACCGAACAGCTTGGTCTGCAAACGGAGTCGATTCGACTCCTTTCGGATGCCACCCGCAACCCCGCCACGTTTCCGGTTGAACTGCAGGGATTAACGCATCCTGTGAAGTTTGATCAACATGCAGACCCCAAAGCTATTCTTGAATACGAAAGTGGCAGCAGCGGCAGCGTATGGGCTGATTTTACCGGCAATGACTTGCTTGATGTAGTCCTTCTGAAGCCCAATTCCAATAACCGATTATATCATCAAACCGAGGAAGGGATCTTTGAATTTATTGAGGAGGATATCATCTCACGGGAAGGACGGTTCTCCTCTGCCGGAACGGCTGGTGATTATAACCGGAATGGGTATACCGACCTGTTTTTGGCCAATGAAGACGGGGAAAACTACCTGTACCAAAATACCGGCACGGGCCGCTTTGAACGGGTAAACGCCGAGGGAATCCGCGGCCGGTCGAGGCAGTCGACCGGTGCAAAATTTACAGATCTTACCGGGAGCGGGTATCTGGATATCGTGGTCATTAACGGAGAAAATCAACATAATGAAATTTATCTGTACCGGGATGAACAAACTTATCAGCGTGTGGATGCCGGGGCTTTTACCGGTACCCGTAACAGTGCAACTTCACTGGCGCTCACTGATCTGAACAAAGACGGACGGACAGAAATCATCACCACCGAGGCCGGAGACGAAGAAACATACATCCGGGTGTACCGGCAGATCGAGCCGTTGTTATTTATTGAAGAGTACATCAGCGGTTTGACCGACATCCTTTTCGAAGGTGCCGGCGTATTGCCTGCTGATCTGAACGGGAGCGGATACGCCGACCTGATCTTGCTTCCGGAACAAAGCAACCGGGATATCCGGATTTACCGGAATAAGGGTAACCTGGATTTTGAAAGAGCCTATACTTCGGATTTCGGTGATATAGAGACTCTTCCGGCAGATCTCGCAATACTTGACCATAACCGCAGCGGCTATCCCGACATCTTCATCGGTGATGCCCGGTCCGGCAGCCCAAATTTGTTTTTTGAGTCTCTTGAAGGGGATCGATTCCTGCAAATAACATCCGGCGATATGGTTACCGCTACCGGAACAAGAGCAAGAAGTGTAGCGGCAGCCGATATCAACAACAATCAACAACCGGATATATTTATTTCCAACATACTGGACCCGAATGAGCTGTATACCAATATCAATACCCCCGATGAACGCAGCTGGATCGGTATTGTACCCAAGGGATTTTTTAATGATCATGCTTCACTGATTCCCGGCACTTCGGTTACGTTAACTCCTGAAGGAGAACATGCTGCCCTTCCGGTTCAGTCGCAATATGTAGCATCCACATCTGTACACTCAACTGTACACACGCCTTTGATTTTTGCCTCAGAGGATGAAACCTCCTACATGGTGGATGTGCACTATCCCGACGGCAGTCATTACCAGACGACCGTTAGCGGGAATGAACAATTTCATGTAATTGAGGGCGAGCTGACTTCGGGGGATTCCGCCGGGGATTTCACTGAAGTGCCGCAGCAGGTTAAACTACACGCCAACTACCCCAACCCCTTCAATCCGGAAACCAATATCAGTTTTGAGCTGCCTGTCCATGAACACGTAAAGCTCAACGTGTACGATATTACCGGCAGGCAGATCTCCACATTGATTGACGAAACTAAAGAGCCCGGCCGCCATACCGTTAAATTTGATGCTTCTCATTTACCAAGTGGTGTGTATCTTGCCATCCTCCGGGTTTCCGGAGATCAACACGTTGAAAAAATGATGCTAATAAAGTAATTCGGATATGAAGATTTACACCAAAACCGGCGACACCGGGGAGACCTCCCTTTTCGGAGGAGAACGGGTTCCGAAATCCAACAGCCGGATTGAAGCTTACGGCACCGTCGATGAACTCAACTCTCACATTGGAATGTCCATGAGTCAGGGCGCTCATTCCAACTTACAACCCGTTCTCGAAGAGTTGCAGGATGAGCTTTTTGTACTGGGTGCCGATCTTGCTACCCCTCCATCCAGAAAAGCGAAGATAGAGCGCATTGCTACTTCCCATATTGAAAACCTGGAACGTCACATCGACGCTTGCGATCAAGAGCTGGAACCGCTGAAATTCTTTATTCACCCCGGAGGCACTCCGGCTGCTGCGAGCCTTCATATAGCGAGAACCGTATGCAGAAGGGCCGAACGCACTTGCATAATTGCGCGAACCCAGGAATCCATCAACTCTGAAGTCATCGTATATTTGAACCGGCTTAGCGATCTGCTGTTTGTTTTGGCCCGTTTGGAAAATAAACTGGCCGGGATCAAAGAACATGAGTGGAAAGTAGGATCATAATATCATTAACTTTGCCTCCTCTTTGATCAAACCAGATTTAATTCGTCACCATTTGACTATTTGTGAAGGTCAATCGGGTTTTCCGGATTATCCGATGCTATTGCAGGGTGATGATCCGGAATTCAGGGAACCGGGACGGAGTGCAAGTTTTTTCCCGGATCCTTTATCAAGAGCTTATTCAAACCACAAATTACTTTTTTATGTCTTTAATGATTTCTGTCTCCGGCATCAGGGGAATATTCGGTACCGATCTGCATCCTGAAAACCTGACCCGCTTTGCCGCAGCCTACGGCAGTTGGACCGGCGGCGGCAAAGTTGTCATCGGGCGGGATTCCCGTGTAACCGGAGCGTTGTGTGAGTCGGTAGTTTCGGCTGCGCTTCAATCGGTGGGATGTGATGTGATTAAACTGGGCGTTGTGCCGACCCCTACCGTGGCGATGGGAGTTCTGCGGCACCATGCTGATGGCGGGATCGTCATATCGGCCAGCCACAATCCGGCTGAATGGAATGCCCTTAAGCTTTTGAACGAAAAAAGCGAGTTCTTGGATGATGCGCAGGGACGCGAAGTAATCAAACGCGCGGAAGAGGGTTCATTTAACTATAAGACTTATGAGTACACCGGTTCCGAATTTATGGATGAGACCCTGTCCCGTCACCATATCGAAGCGATTCTTGATCAACACTACATCAAACCGGAAGAAATCCGAAGCCGGAAATTCAAGGTTGCCGTGGATGCGGTGAACGGAGCCGGCTCTTACATCATCCCGGAACTGCTCTACGAACTCGGTGCGGCGGAAGTGGTTGAGCTCAACTGCACACCGGACGGCCGGTTCCCCCACAACCCGGAACCGCTGCCGGAACATCTTGAAGACATCTGCCATCTTGTTAAGCAGGAGCAATGCGATCTCGGAGTCGTAGTAGACCCGGATGCCGACCGGCTTGCATTGGTGGATGAAAACGGACGGCTTTTCGGTGAGGAATATACGATAGCTGCCGCTTCAGACTTTATGCTGGCCCGTAAGAAAGGCCCGACGGTGGTCAACCTTTCCAGTTCGAGAGTCAATGAAGATGTCGCCGGGCGGCACGGCGTAACCTGCTATCGATCGGCAGTAGGTGAGATCAATGTGGTAAAGGAAATGCAGCAGCGAGAGGCTGTTATAGGCGGAGAAGGCAACGGCGGTGTAATCAACCCGGATCTGCATTACGGCCGCGACGCCCTGGCTGGTATTGCCATGATACTCCAACATCTTGCCGATCTGAATACCTCGGCCTCAGCCTACCGGGATACATTGCCGCACTATGAAATGAGTAAAAATAAAATTGAGTTGAAAGGTCTTGATCCGGATGAAGTAATCACCAGGCTAAAAGATCATTATTCCGGAGAACAACTTTCCACTGTTGACGGGCTGAAAATCGATTTTGAGGAAGGGTGGGTTCATCTGCGAAAGTCCAACACCGAACCGATTATGCGGGTGTACTCCGAAGCGGCCGATACCGACCGCGCCAATGAACTTGCCCGGAGTGTGATGAAATTGATATCTGCGTAACCTTCCACTGACAGATGTTTTAAGCCGCGGATTTTATGGGCTATGTGTAAATAACATTAAGTCCGGAACACAGTGGAGAACGACCGAACATAGCCCTGCCACAGGCACAGGCGACCGTTGCGGAGCAAAAGGTCGGGGTTACGCGGATCACCCACCAACCAACATCCCGAGGCAAAACTGATGAACCTGCTATAAGTGGCTGCCGAGGGATGCACGGGAAAGCGCCGTCCATCTAAGGCGCGAGGACGCGGGGGTGATAGTGGGCCGGAGGCTGTCTAAAAAGACATGTTTATCTAAAATTGACTTAAATAATTTAGGCGTCATCCCGGAAATCCTGAAGCGACAGCGGAAGGATTATCCGGGATCCAGTGAACATGGCAAAATATTA
>SLQI01000036.1 GCA_007131535.1 Balneolales bacterium
CCGGCGCTACCTGAAGTTTGTTTTTGATGATATCGGTTTACCCGACCTTGGCGGAATAACCGTTCAGCATATCGAAAACTATTTAAAAGAGCTTACAACTATGGAGCTCTCCTATGCTACCATGGCCCGAAATGTTTCCAGTATTAAAGGCTTTCACAATTTTGCACATCTTGAGGGGTGGACGCCCGCTAATCCGGCTGAGTTAATTGAAGCACCCAAATTACCCCGAAAACTTCCTGATGTATTAACCATAGAGGAAGTCAATAAGATTCTTGAAGTCCCGGACACCTCCACCTATAAAGGTCTGCGAGAATCCGCAATTTTGGAAACCCTGTATGCCTGCGGATTACGCGTCAGTGAGCTTACCGGACTTACTTTAAATGATCTTCATATCGAAATTGGTTTTCTGAATGTAACCGGAAAAGGCAGCAAAGAGCGGCTGGTTCCCATGGGGAGCGTTGCCACCGCAAGAATTCAGGAATACCTTGAGATAGCCCGCCCTTTTTTTCTGAAGGAAAAAGAGAAAGCAAAAAACGCTGTATTTCTGAATGCCTATGGTGGTCCGCTCAGCCGTATGAGTGTGTGGCAGATCGTCAAAGACACGGCCAACTTAGCAGGGATCAACCGTAAAGTGCATCCCCATATTTTCCGCCATTCATTCGCTACTCATTTGATAGAAGGCGGCGCGGGGCTGCGGGAAGTCCAGGAGATGTTAGGGCACGTTTCCATCCTGACTACCGAAATTTATACCCACATTGATCGTAACCTGATGGAGGATGTGCATCGGAGTTTTCATCCGAGAGCGTAGGGAGCAAAAACTCCGAACGTCCGAGAATAAATTATTTGAATTATGAGTATAGCTGTAGAATCGGTTCGCTGGAATAACGGAGAGCTTACAATTATCGACCAAACGCTCCTGCCGGAGGAGGTGAAATACATTCAGCTAAAAAAGCCGGAAGACGTTTGGCAGGCTATCAACAGACTTGCCGTCAGGGGTGCCCCGGCGATTGGAATTGCCGCCGCCTATGGTTTGGTCTTGAAGATTCTGAATTCCGGAGCGAAATCCGCCGAAGAATTGATTTCGGAAGCTGATCAAACAGCCGAATACCTGAAAACCTCACGACCTACGGCCGTAAATCTTTCATGGGCGGTAGAGCGGCTACTCACGGTTATGAAAAACTCCGGGGAGCAGAGCCCGGACCGGCTGTCCCGGCTTGCCGAGCAAGAGGCCATACGCATTCATCGTGAAGACAAAGAAATCTGCCGCTCGATCGGGAAACACGGAAGCGAATTGATCACCCGACCCGTGCAAATCCTCACCCATTGCAATACCGGCGGACTGGCTACCGGTCAATTCGGTACCGCCTTTTCAGTTATTTTTCATGCTCATCAAAACAGCAACATCCATAACGTTTGGGTGGATGAAACCCGGCCCCTGCTACAAGGAGCCCGGCTGACAACCTGGGAGCTTAGGCAGGCCGATATCCCGTTCAGCTTAATCTCCGACTCCATGGCCGGGATGGTGATGCAGCAAAATGCCGTGGATATGATTATCGTAGGTACTGACCGCGTTGCGGCAAACGGGGATACTGCTAATAAAATAGGCACGTATAGTCTGGCTGTATTGGCCCAATATCACCGGATCCCATTTTATGTCGCCGCTCCGGTTTCCTCAATCGACTTCTCCATTTCGCATGGTGATGACATCCCCATCGAGGAGCGTGAATCACGTGAAATCACCCATATTAAAAACCAGGCCATTGCCCCGGCGGACTGCCCGGTTTACAATCCCGCTTTCGATGTAACGCCGGCCTCACTCATCAGCGGATTCATTACCGAATTCGGTGTAATCGCCCCGCCATTTGAAGCTAATCTGCGAAAGTTGCGAGGCCGGGTTCTGGTTTGATAGAGCTTTGTGGTGACATGCGGTGTGGAGACATGCGGACAGCCCGGCTTTGCCGGACAGCCCGTTAGCCCGCTAACTTCCACTTTCTTCTGCGCGTCGGGCGGCTTCAGCTTCACGACGCTGGCGTTCCATGCGTTGCTCCCGCAGCCACTGCGTCCACTCCCGGCTACGTTGTTGATGTTCGGCATAAGTCTCGGAAAATGCATGGCTGCCTTCCGGAGTAGCAACCATGTAATAGTACTCATGGTCTTCCGGAAACAAAGTAGCTCTGATTGTAGAATAGGCCGGATTCGTAACCGGTCCGGGTGGCAGACCTTTGAACAAGTAGGTGTTATACGGATGATCAACCCGATAATCGGCATACGTGAGCCTTCGTCGATCCCCGACAGCATAGCTAACGGTAGGATCAGCCTGCAACCGCCAATAATTATTGAGGCGATTCCAGTATAACCCGCTTATGGTAGCTTTCTCATCTTCAACTTTAGCCTCCCATTCCACTATCGAGGCCAAGGTGACGATTTCATCAGGTGTTTTTCCGAGTTCCCGCATGCGATCTTCGTAGGGCTGCACCACGCGATTTTCGAACTCTCTCAGCATCCGTCTCAGGAATTGTTCCGGCGTGGAAGTCCAATACATTTGATAGGTATTGGGCAGCATCCGGCCGAACAACAGGTGTTCCTCGATATCCAGCTCGGCAAGCACCGTTGAGTCTTCCATAGCTTCCAGCAGATCCTCGGACTCAAAACTCATTTGAGAAGCCACCCGAAAAGCGAATGCTTCCTGCGTCGTTCCCGGGATGATCGTAACATTTCCGGGATCCTGCAGGCCATGTGCCAGTTTTCGGAAAAAATCATCATAAGACATCCCGCCTTCCAGCTCATACCGCCCCCGGTGAAAGGTCCGCCAACCTTTTACTGAAGATGCCCACGCCAATTCGCTATCATCATAATCAATATCCAGCGCGTCGAGTTTTCGGGGCAAAACAGAAATGGGTGTTCGCTCATTCAGATACAGTACCTGTTGTTCTTCAGCAAAAACGGCATTGGACTGATGCAGCCTGTAGCTTCGATGTGCAAAAATGGAAACAAAGCCAATAACGAAAGCCGCTACTAAAACGATGACTTCCTTTGATGACAAATGAAACCAGAGACGGAATTTCATATTTAGCAAATTTTTATGATGCAATCCTCACACTAACGTATCACAAACGCTTGGGGTGTTCAACAATGATAAAGAGGCCATATTATACGGAAACTCCCGATAAAGAATGAATTTGAAGATTTAAAATCATAGTGCTTATGAAAAAGCACCGGGATCAAGGCGAGCGAAGCTCCCAAAAAGCGTAGTATACATTGCCGTACAAGAGCATTTTTGGGACGAGCGGAGCGCCTATATTGGCGTTTATTTTACAGAAACGACACTAATTAAATTAAAAAACCACGAGCCGAAACAGTTCAAACCATTAGGTTTGTAACTGTTCGACTCGTGGCGGGGGGATCGTAGTGCGAGTTGGCCTGTATTAATCGACTGCTTCTTCGAGCTCAGGGGCTACCGGAAAATCTATCTCAAAATCAGCAATTCGATGAATATAGTTGGTGAATACATTCACTGAGATATGTGCGATCAACTCCACTAATGATTCCTGACTGTATCCGACCGCTTCAAATTCATTAAGCGTTTCACCGGCAGGGTTTCCTTTTGATGTGGTAATCTCCCGAGCCAGACGGGTTAACGCACCAAGCTTTTCATCCGGATGAGACCCTTCACGTAATTGCAAGGTTTCTCCTTCGGAAAAACCAGCCTGTTTTGCCAGTGCGGTATGGGCACTCTGGCAATAGCGGCATCCGTTTGCCTGAGCGACCGCCAGCGCAACCGCCTCACGCTCCCTCCCGCTGAAAGAGCCATTGGAAAGCCCCTCCGTAAAAGCGAGATAGTGTTTTAAAGTATTTCCGGAATGGCCGGTATACGCATAAATATTCGGGACCATACCCAGTTTATTATTGAGTGCTTCAAAAATCGACCGGGCCGGTTCATTTACTTCTTCTTTTGACGGCACAAAATGTTTCATATTAATTCTGTTTTTGTTTAAGTGAACATTGATTCATGTTGTACCGCAAAATTACCGACGCCTGGTCCGACTCACCATTACACTTTATCCCCGACAGATGACACTTCTTCCTCTTGTGCGGAATCAGCAGGATTGTATCTAAAATGATGCGGCGATACGCCTGTCTTGTTTTTAAAAAACCTGCTGAATGTTGCCGGCTCCGTAAAACCCAGCATAAACCCTATTTCCTGTACGGTCTTTTCTGTCTGAAGCAATAACCGGCGGGCCTCCAGCTCAACCCGCTGCTGAATAACCTGCAGTGGGGTGAGATGATATGATTGCTCAAAAATATGACTTAATGTTTTGGGGGATTTAAATAACATCTCTGCATAATCTTTTACTTGTCTTTTCTCACGGAAATTCTGTTCGACTAAAAGATTAAACTTCCGAATTATTTCAAGATGCGAGTTGAGGGGATCATCCGGCAGAGTCTGCTTTTTTGCCAACCGTGTACATTTTATAATCAACCTTTTCAGCAGCATACGCAACATCTCACCCTGAATAGAGTCTTTATTTTCCAGTTCTTCTTTGAAGACGGAAAACAACGTTTCAAAAGATTGCTTTTCCTCACCGGTGAGGCTCAACCGGCTTGTTGCTGAAGAACCATAAAATAGCAGGCCTTCACAAGAAACCTCGTTGTCATTTTCGTGGATACAGTAAAAAGCCCGGTTAAACAGAAATGCCCGAAATCCACCTTCCGCCTCCTTCGGTATTTCTATGGTTTGATGCGGCGTTACACAAACAACTTCATCCGCATTAATGCACTTCTTTATCCCGTCGATATAAATTTCCCTGCTCTGATCCAGGTTCCAGAAAATGATATACGCTTCAACAAACGGGAACGCCGGGCGCTGCATCTCCCCTATTCTATCTGTTAACAAGATGCCGGATTCCAATTCCTTATCGGTGTATAGGTACTTCATAAACTCGCAATTTGAAAAATTCATCTTCGGGAAGGCTATACAAAACCTTCTTTTATGTAACAGTCGGATATATAAAACAGAATAATTCCACACGGTTTTGTCATTTGCACGACAAAACTATCGGACCTTCCCCTTTAACCTTATTGTGAGCTCATGGTAAGCTGGCATTGCTCAGCCCTTAATCACGCAACAATACACGATACCATGTTAATCCGACTCACAACCATATTCCTGTTGATCAGCCTGGGTGGATGGGTACAAGCCTGCACTTATGCCCAGACTTTAAATGGGTTTGATATCTCCGATGCTACGGTATCACAAGATTTAATACGGCAAGGCGGTCCACCAAGAGATGGCATCCCCTCTATAGACACCCCCCGGTTTATTCAAGCATCTGAAGCGGATTGGTTAAGGGATGAGGATCGGGTACTTGCAATGAAGCGAAACGGGATTGCCAAAGCCTATCCGATTCGAATTCTGGATTGGCATGAAGTGGTGAATGATACTTTTGGCGATGATTCGATTGTGGTTACCTGGTGTCCGCTGTGTGGCAGCGGCATGGCATTTGAATCGGAAGTCAAAGGTAAAAACCTGGAGTTCGGTGTCTCCGGATTGCTATACAATAGTGATGTATTACTATATGACCGGCAAACCGAATCGCTTTGGTCGCAAATAAGTACCGAAGCTATTACCGGAGAATTTCAGGGGGAAAAGCTAACTCAGGTCCCTATGCAGCATACCTCATGGAAAGAGTGGGCGGAAACACATGAGGATACCAAAGTTTTAAGTCGCAATACCGGCCACGACCGCAATTACGACCGGCAGCCGTATGCCGATTACGAAAATGAGGATCGCCTGTATTTCCCTGTACGGGATACTGATGACCGGCTACCGCTTAAAGAATGGGTACTTGGTATTACTATAGACGGCAAATCAAAAGCCTATGCTTTCTCCGACCTGAAGCAAGTCGAAACTCCATTTACTGATCAGGTAGGCGACAAAAGCGTTACGATTGAATTTGACGCCGAACATGAATCCGCTACGGCCTATGACGATGACGGAAATTTGCTGTCTACGCTTACCGCTTTCTGGTTTGCCTGGTATGCCTTCCATCCCGGGACCGAGCTTTTTGAGCCGGGTGATTAAATCAATTCAGCCACATCGATTCATGGATTCTTCCATAAATGAACAGGAGCAGTTATGAATAACAGGAAAGCCATCTTTATAATCTTCTCTATCTTTGCTTTTCTGACATCGGCATTCATGGTAGTCCAACAACAGGATGATGTCATCCGGGGAGGACCATTCTCAGAAATGTCAGCCGATCAAAATATACCCGACAACTGGGAACGCCTGGATTTTCGGGGCATTATTCGTACCATAACGCCCACGGATTACACTCTTACGGATAATGACGGAACCACCGTAGTAAAAGCTGAAAGTAATAACGCATCTTCCGGTCTTATACGACGAATAGATGTAGACTTAAAAGAACATCCTGTACTTGAGTTCAGCTGGAAAGTTACCGGTATGATCAAAGGAAGTGATGTTACTACCGAAGACGGGGATGACTATCCGGCAAGAGTGTATGTCGTCTTCGACTATGACCGAAGTAACTTGAGTGTAGTTGAACGTAACATGCTTCGTGTAATCGAGCGTTTTTACGGTGAAGTCCCGGCACGGGCTATCACCTATTACCATGCAAAAAATGAAGAAGTGGATGAAGTTTTTCCCAACCCTTACACAGATCTTGTAAAAATGATACCGGTTAATAGCGGTGATGAAGACGTAGGCAGATGGAAATCATTTTCGCGGAATGTATACGAAGATTATAAACGCATTTACGACGAAGAACCACCCAAAGTAGCTGCCGTAGCCCTTATGACCGATACCGATGATACCGGAGAAGAAACCACTTCGTATTTTGGTGACATTAAATTTGTAACGGAATAGCTTTTGGCTGCCTTGTTTTTTCTTAAATTGAAATGCCGGATTTCCCAGGTCAATAATAATCTAATATTTACCCACTGAATTCGACTGATGCAGGGAGCATTATAATCTGATGATTAGTGTCTGTAAGAAAACATCAATATCGGCGTTCCGCTCGTCCCAAAAATGCTCATGTACGCTCTGTACACTGCGCTTTTTGGGAACTTCACGCGCCTTGATCCTGGCGTTTTCTTACGACACTACCACTTTTCTTACAGGGACTAATTAAATATACTTCTTTATGACAACACAAAAGGAAGCTGCTGATGTAAAAATTTGGTACATCAAACATTACGACTTTTTCGGTGAGTTGAATATGAAGGCAATGGAGTTTGTTAAACAAACTACCTCCATGCATACCTATCGATCAGGCAATCTTATATATATCAGCGGGCAGGGAGAGAATATCTACCTGCTGAAAAACGGGCAGGTTAAAATCTCCCGGATTAAAGACGATGGTGATGAAATAATCCAGGATGTACTGCGGCCGGGTGAAATTTTCGGGTCCCTTCCAATGCTCGGTGAATTTGATTCGAACGGGGATTCTGAACATGCCCAGGCAGCGGGCAATGTAGTAGTTTGCATCATCCGGAAAAAAGACTTTGAAAAACTTCTGGAAATGCATCCTAAATTACACCAGCGACTTTCAAAATGGTACGGTCTGCGGATGCGCAGATTTGAAGAGCGGTTGAATGAGCTGATTTTTAAAGATGTCCGTAAACGCCTTGCCGGCTTTTTACTTAGATATGCCCGGGATTTCGGGAAAGAGACCGACGGGGTTTTCGTGGTAAAACCTATGCTGACCCATGAAGAAATTGGTTTGTTAACCGGTGCGGCCCGGCAAACCGTCACTTCTATACTTAATGAATTTAAACAACAGGGTTTTCTCGAGTTTGACAGAAAGCACTGGAGAATCCAAAATTTAAATGAATTAAAATCATTGGCTGATTAACCACTCGGCTAAAATTATTAAACTTATAATAGACAATTAAATTTATTTCAATGGCTCGTATTCGTGTGATCGATTTTGAAGAAGCTGATGGCAGGCTTAAAAATATATATGACGAACTGATTCAAAAGCGTGGCAAACTGGCGGAAGTTCATAAAATTCAAAGTCTGCGACCGGAGTCCATTCTCCGCCACATGGAATTATATCTGGAGATTATGTTTAGTAAGTCTCCCCTGAGCCGGGCTGAACGGGAGATGATGGCGGTCGTTGTCTCATCGGCCAATGGTTGTAATTATTGCCAACAACACCACGGGCAGGCACTGTTGCACTATTGGAAAGATGAAAATCGGGTAAACCGATTAAGCAAAGATTACAAGAGCCTGAATTTAAATGAGCGTGAAATCGCGCTTTGCCATTATGCCGAAGAACTAACGCTCAACCCTCAAAAGTTTGAGGAATCCGACGCCACCCCCGACCTGAGGGAAGCCGGTTTGGATGATACGGCTATTCTGGATGCCACCCTTGTAGTATCCTATTTCAACTTTGTAAACAGGATGGTGCTGTCTTTAGGAGTCCCTCTCGAAGACGATGAGGGAAGCGGATATAAGTACTAAATAAGCTGATGATGTAAAAATCAGACTACCTGTCAGCTTTACGACAACTGATCATAATTAAAGCTTGTTATTTTAAGCTCTGTTGCGGCGGTATGTCTGATGAGGCGTGGTGTTCAGAGTTGTGGTTTAACTTATTATCCCCGGAGCGGTATTACATAACCCGTTGGGTTGCAATATTGCTAATTCCTGTAGCAGACTTACGGAGGAGGAAAATTATCATGCAGCTGAACTACTCCAAATTAACCGCATAATATTACCCCAAAACAGTAGACAAAATTGGAAGCGTTAGTAAATCAAAACATCTATTTTTTACGGCAGGGTCGCTGTTTGATCGCTGATCTTGAACCTGAATATTTTACCAGTCTTAAAGATGCTGCAGGTAAGTGTACTATAAATGATCATTTTCTACATTGCCTGGATAAGTATAATTGTTTTTTCCGGGGACTCTCAGAATCGTTGATCAATTATATCAACCCTGAACGACCGGAACAGATTCAACAAAATCAGAACTTCGTCGAACGCAAGATTGTAGAGCACATTTACCAGCTACTCGAGCTTCGCGAGAACCCTCCTCATTCCCAACGATTGCAAATTGTCTTTCAACTTGATGACGAAGAATCCGGTGTTGTTCAGCAGAAAATTCCATCTTCTATTCCGAGAGAATTATATATGCTTTCAAACCACACCGCACACCACTATGTGTTGATCTCTCAGATTTTATTAATCCATGATCTGGAATGTCCGGAGCATTTCGGAGCTGCCCCTAAACAAACCAACCGGGACCGGGGGATTAATAGTTAAATCATATTTCTACTCCGTAAATTCATCGAATAACGAAGAAAGTAACGTAGCCTTTCGACAATAAAAAACCCGGCACTGCCGAATTGCATGCCGGGTTTTTATCAGATTAATCTAAATTTACCTAAACAAATTGCCGGGTTAATTGATCTGGCAATCGGCCTGTGCGTTGTTCTCGAAATCATTGACATTACAGGCGTCGTCATTCACTTCTCCGACACCGCCATAGGTCCATATACCATAGCTGTCACTATGACGAATCATGCTGTTGGTGATCTCTATATAGGAATCATCCCTGTATTGTCGTCCAACGACCACGTTTCCGGCATTACTGTTTCTGTAATTATTACCGCCACCGTACTCGACCGTAACATGATTAAGCAGGTTGTTCACGTTCGAAGACTTCTCCAGATAGATGCCATCCCACCAACCGGCACTTTGTTGTACACCCGTAAATATGATGGGTTCAGTATCAGTTCCGTCGGCAATCAGACCGCCATTTTCATCTAATCGCAGCTGCCCTCCCTGTTCAAACTCAAGCACGGTTCCCGGTTCAATGGTCAGATCAACATCTTCAATCGTAACCGTACTGGAGCTTATGCGATAAGGTGCATCCAAAAGATTCCAGGTAACATTTTCATCATCAATTTCATGTCCACCCCGGATGTACACATAAGGATCTCCGTTTCCGGTATACTCTGATCCGGAATCCAACCTGTGGGCTTTGTTAGAGCCAATATTAACCGGAGCATCGGCATTGTCTGTTAAAACGTTATTTCCGAAGTCCGGGAGATCTCCGTTACTTCTTACCCAAATACCATCGGTATAACTGTGGCGAATTATACTGTTGGTAATTTCTATAGAAGAGTCATCTCGGTGCTGACGACCAATAACGATATTTCCGGAGCCACTGTTTCTGTAGCTTTCTCCTCCACCATACTCAACTACTACATGATTCAAAAGATTATTAGTGAAGTT
The DNA here is from genome assembly GCA_007131535.1 of Balneolales bacterium. Classification (GTDB taxonomy): domain Bacteria; phylum Bacteroidota; class Rhodothermia; order Balneolales; family Natronogracilivirgulaceae; genus SLJN01. The sequence continues at coordinate 10,265 of SLQI01000036.1, forward strand.
GGACTCTTCAAGGTAAATACCATCCCACCAGCCGGGCTGAGGATCAGAGGCAGTAAAAGTAATAGGCTCAGTTTCCGTACCATCAGCGATTAAACCACCATGGCCTTCCAATCGAACCTGCCCGCCTTGTTCGAATTCAAGATAGGTTCCGGCCTCAATTGTTAAGTCCACACCATCAATTAAAACCGTACCACCCCGGACACGGTATGGCACATCGAGGTTTCTCCAGGTTACATCATCGTCATCTAAATCGTGTCCGCTGCGAACATATACAAATTCGTCCCCGTTTCCGGTGTATTCCGAATTGATATCTAACCTGTGAACTCGATTAGAACCAATGCTAACCGGGGCATCGTCATTATTTGTCATCACATTATTTCCGAAGTCGGGGAGGTCCCCGTTACTACGCACCCAAATTCCATCGCTGCCACTATAGCGAATTACACTGTTTGTAATTTCAATGGAAGAAGCATCCCGATGTTGACGACCTATAACTACATTACCGGAACCACTGTTTCTGAAATCTTCACCGCCACCATACTCAATAATGACATAATCCAGAATATTGTTCATATTGCTGGACTGTTCCAGATAGATTCCATTCCACCAGCCAGGCTGATCATTCGTGGAAGTAAAAAGAATCGGGTTCTCTTCTGTTCCTTCAGCAATTATTGCACCTTCCACAGTTGGTACAGTGAAGCCGGTTCCCTGTTCAAACTGAATGATGGCTCCCGGCTCAATTGTAAGCTCTGCCTCAATATCAACCGTACTGGTAACGGTGTACAAGTAATCCGATTGAAGTGTTTTTGGAGACGTTATGTCGCCGGATAGCTCCTCCATACCTGCTATGCCTACATATACATTATCAGATGTGGCATCCTGGGCATCCGCAGCGCTTACTTCAAGGGTTACTTCGTAAGCCCCTTCAGCATCAACCGTAAAACTGGTAATTTCTGCGTTGGAATCATTGATTTGAGCTTCACTTCCAGCCGGCGTATTTAACGACCAGCTGTAAGACAGGTCACTGACACCGATAGCTTCCGAATCACTTGCATCAAGAATTACTTCATCTCCGGGATCGGCAACGGAGGGTTCAACTGTAAAAGAAGCCTGTACTGATACCTCTCCGTCTCCATTTCCATTTCCTTCCAGCTCATCGAGCAGATCTTCACAACCCGTGATCATCAATCCACTGAGCAATACCGGTAGGATTAAATACCTTAGGCACAAGAGTTTTTGTAGTCTTTTCGTCATAATCATCATTCAATGTTGATTGTTAAGATTTAGTGCGGGCAACACCCCATAAATATGGACTTCCCTTTCTATACGGAAAGTCAGTGCTAATTGGATCACATCCTTTGCTACAGATTAATATCCACGAATTCACTAAACTATCATCTAAAGTATTGCAAGGCAATTGATAGCAAATACGCTTTTTTCCTGCAGCCATTTTGCGAATATACGATTCATTCAACCTCCAAAAAAATCCTCGCATATAAATGGGCAACGTGTCGCCTTTGCGACAACATGAAGCGGTCGTGTTTATGATTTTCCGATAAGATCAAATGATCACCAGCCATTTATGCCAAACAGTTAATGATGAGAAAACTTTGTTCGGTCAGTCAACATCTTTTCATTCGAATTCAGAATAGCCGATTGCTTTAATCCCCACCCACCATCATTTACGGACGGCATACCCTTATTCAATGGGATCATACCCAAACAACACTTAATCCACAAATCACTATGAAAATACAAACTTTATACCTGCTCATTCCCTTACTTTTAGCCGGTGTCTTTTCTGCTTCACCGCAACTCGTTGCAGCGAATCCGGCAGATGACATCGAAGTAATTGCGATACGAATGTATGCCGACTGGTGCGGTTACTGCAAAGAACTGGACGGTAAACTCGATGAGGTGAAACATGAATTTGCCGATGCTAATGTATGGTTCACCTAATTTGATGTTACCGATGAGTTTGCCCAAACCCAAACCCGTTATTTAGCCGATAATCTTAATTTGCTTCATATCTACGAGCAGTACAACGACCGTACCGGATTAATGCTGCTTGTAGATCCGGCTGACGGACAGGTTATAGAAGAAATCACCTCAGATATCTCCGAAGATGATTTGGTTTCCCAAATACTAAAGTTTCTCTGAGATTCTCCTTACTCCTCCATCATGATTACTATCCTCTCATGATTAAAACGTGATAACGTCCTTAGATCCTGATCTGATAAATCGGGATCTTTATCAACTGACCATGCTGCCTTCTTTTGGAAGGCTTTGCATGGTCTATTTGTATTGTATCTGTCTTTAAATTCAGGTGAGCTTAATTAGTGCCGGTAAGAAAAATGGTTGTGTCGTAAGTAAACACCGGGATCAAAGCGCGCAAAGCTCCCAAAAAGCGCAGTGTACATGAGCATTTTCGGGACGAGCGGACCACAGATATTGGCGTTTTCTTACAGACACTAATTAATAATTTCACTACTGTCCGACTAATTTTTAGTTATGATCGATATTCTGATTTTTTTTAAAAAAGGTATCAGCCACATATCATTTTCCGTTGGCTTCAGCCAACGGTTTAAGTCGCACCACACTTATTTTCAGGGCTTCAGCCCTGTAAATATTGGGGCTAAAGCCCCATAACACTGTGGGGGCCGTCCAACCGTCGGCTAAAGCCGACGGTAATGGATCTTCATTAGCTACCCTACAAAAATAGGACATCCCGTAAGAATCCGGGACACAGAACATTATAGGATAATTGCAATCTTTTAGTCGGACAGCAGTGTAATAATTTAAGATTCCAACGGAACACATTTTCTCACACGTTCAGTTTCAAATAACGAATGCCGGTGCCTTTAAAAAGGCACATATCAATCTGTCAAAAATACATCGATAACTTGTTTATTTATGAAAAGTAAAAACATTACTTTCATGGGAAGTGCCGGCCACGAACTTTCCGCCCGGATGGATGAGCCGGATTCCGGCGAGTGTAAAGCCAATGTTTTATTTGCACATTGTTTCACATGCAGTAAAAACCTGAATGCCGTCGGTAACATCAGCCGTGCATTAACTGATCGGGGCATCGGTGTATTACGTTTTGATTTCACCGGATTAGGAGGCAGTGAAGGAGACTTTTCCGAATCCACGTTTTCAACTGATGTTGAAGATCTGGGCAAAGCGGCTGAATTTATGAAAAGCCAGGGCAAGGAACCGGATATCCTGATGGGACACTCCCTGGGCGGCGCTGCGGCACTTCAGGCAACGCACAGCATCCCATCTCTGCAGGCTGTGGTTACGATTGGCTCCCCATGCAACCCTCAACATGTAGAACACCTTTTGAGCGACAAGAAAGAAGAAATCGAAAGCAAGGGAGAGGCCAATGTTATACTGGCAGGGCGCCGCTTTACAATAAAAAAGAAGTTTTTGGAGGATTTGCGTGAACAGACCATGGACGAAATCATTCGCAATCTGAATACAGCTCTGCTGATTTTTCACTCTCCGGTTGATGACACCGTTGGTATCGACAATGCCGCTCATATTTACAAACTGGCCCGTCATCCGAAAAGTTTTATTTCCCTGGATCAGGCCGATCACTTACTTACCGACGATAAAGACTCCGGTTATGTCGGGGCGGTAACTGCTGTTTGGGCGGAACGGTATTTTATGTGAATATCCAAACAGGAAAAGGGCATTTACTCCTGATAAACTTAAATAGTGTCTGCAAAATAACTAAAAGCGCCTCTATGAAAGCGCCATCTTCAATTCCCTTTAAACCTGATTTGATATATGAAAACTCAAGCTGTGATTCTTCTGATTTTGATTACCGTACTAACAGCCTGTAGCGCTCAAACTACAGAGCAAACGGAGGAGTCTGTACCCCCAAGTGCTTTTGATATTCAACCGCTTTTAATTGGTGAATACGTTCCGGAACTCACTTTGACCGATAAAGATGATCGTGAACACTCCCTGAAGGAGTTGGTATCACAACAGCCGGCGGTTATTGTATTTTACCGCGGTGGCTGGTGTCCGTTTTGCAGTTCCTATATGGGCGAGGTGGCCGCAATGGAGGATGATATTTATGATCTGGGTTATCAGATTCTGGCGATAAGTCCGGATCAACCGCAGTACCTGCGCGAATCTGTGGAAGAAGTAGATATCAATTATACCCTGCTCTCCGATAGTTCTATGGAAGCTGCCAGAGCGTTTGGCCTTGCTTTCCGGGTGGATGATGAAACCGTCGAGGAGCTGAAAAACAACGGTATGGATATTGTCAAAAATTCCGGCCATGAACATCGTCAGCTACCCGTGCCGGCTGCGTATATTACCGATACCTCCGGGGAGATTTTATTCCAGTACATAAACCCTGATTATCGCGAGCGTATAAGCGGGGATATTTTAATATCTGCTTTACGGGAGTACCGGGAATAGTATTTCTTCGATATCCGCATAAAAACAAAAAATCCCGCAAGGTTCTTCTTCACCCTGCGGGATTTTTTAATATCGAGAGTCTGAAATTATGAGCAATCAATCACCCCGATACGGCCTTCCTTCTTTCATCCATTCCGGCATGGGCTCGCCTTTGAGGAAATGGTCGAAGAATTCCTTCATCTTAATCGAGAAATCCAGCATGTTGGGGTATTGGTGCAGGTGGTGCGGCTCGCCACGGTACTGGAGAAACCAGGAATCCTTGTCAAGGCGGCGAAGCGCAAGTGCCAGTTCTATCCCCTGCTCCCACGGTACGGCGCCGTCTTCATCTCCGAACCACTGCAACAGCGGCGTGTTGATGCGATCGGCCTGGAATACCGGAGAATTTTCTATGTACAGCTCCCGCTTATCCCAGAGGCTGCCACCGATACGGCTTTGGGTCTGCTCATACTGAAACTGTCGTGCCAATCCTGATCCCCACCGAATACCGCTGTAGGCGCTGGTCATGTTGGAAACCGGGGCACCGGCCAGTGCCGCGGCAAAAATATCGGTTTCGGTGATGATATTGGCCGTCTTATACCCGCTCCAGGAGTGGCCGTGGATACCAATGGCATCCGGATCGGCGACACCCATTTCAATCAGCTTATGAACTCCGGGCACGATTGATTTTGTTGCCGAATAGCCGGGCTGACCGTCGGTGTACCAGACATCCGGCATGAAAAACGCATAACCATCGCTGGTGTACTGCGGTATATTCGGGCGGTGGTTCAACACCTGCTCATTGAAATGGTGCAGCCTCTGGGAATACCGCTCATAGTAATAGATAAATACGGGATAGGTTTGGTCCGGATCATAATCCCCCGGATAGATCAACACTCCCTGGTGCGGTTCTCCGTCAATGCTTTTCCATTCTATCAATTCAGCTTCACCCCAGGCGAATTCCTCAACCTGCGGATTGGCATCCGAGATTTTGCGACTTCCCTGAACCTGGCTGTCGGCAATCCAGAGATCCGGATATTCGGTATAACTTTCGCGGCTGTAAAGGATGCGATCCATACCCGGAGCTTTTTCAATAAACCGATACCGGTAATCCCCTTTTACATATTGACTAACGCCGTCTCCGCCTACCGTTCCTTCATAAAAGCCATAACGTTTGTTACGTTCATTAAAAGCCGAAAGAAACAGGGTTTCCCCATCACTGAAGTAGTCGGCTTCAGGATCGAGATCCTGAATACGCAGCCGGATATCATTATCCCGCCCATATCCTCCGGTGATTCTTTGGGGATGACCACCATTGGTATCGAAAGCCCAGACGTCGTATTTATCGTAGATCATCACCGTCTCGTCACCCTCGGTCCAGCCGGCTACTCCGTATCCCTGTGCCGGAAATATGCGGTCATGATCTTCATCATAAAACGGCACTTCCAACTCATCGGTAAGATTTATAATGGTTTGATCGGCCACACTGTAAAGATACCAATCCGGATATTCGTAAAACGCCACATACTTGCCACCGGGTGAGATATTGGTATTAAAACCACGCAGTTCATTTACCACCCGTTCCCGGCTGCCATCGTTGAGGTTAACCACATAAAAGTCGAAAAATGTACCATCCCAGGTTCTGAGCATCCGGTACGGCTTATTGTCGAAGCCCAGAGCAACATCTCCTCGTTCGGCAGGTCTTACGTTTCTCATTTCCTCATCGGCGAGCGCCACCGTTTCATCACGGTTGAGATGGTGTACAGCCGTATAGGTATGATCCCGGCGTTGCTGCCAGGTTTGCTTTTCATGGGTTTTGATCTTCGGATCACGCCAGTGCCATACGTCCAGCCCTTTTTCTTCGAGGATGGTGTCGAAATCGTACAGGTCGAAGTCCTCAGGATCACCCTCTTCCTCTTCGGTACGTGCCAGCCGGAACATCTCTTCGGGCTGATAACCAAAAAAGAGCCGCTCCCCGTCGTTACTCCAGCTTAGGTTTGCATGCGAC
>SLQI01000482.1 GCA_007131535.1 Balneolales bacterium
ACACACCCTCACGTATATTTATATGATCAAACCCGCTGTTCTCAAGGTTTACTTCAAAGTCTCCGGAAAGGTCTTCGGGATGCCACCCTTGCGAAGTGAACTTGCCATTACCGTTCAGCCGGGTTTCGGCTATTGCAAGTGACGGCAGTTGCCGGCTGTTAACATCTTTAAATTCAAGGTCGCCGGTGAGGGTAGAATCCTGTAAAACCGCTGTTAATTGTACACTTACCCGGCCATCTGCAATTTTGAGTTCGGAGTCCAAATTCACGCTATCAGCATCACTTTGCAATCTGCCGGAAGCTGAGATTTGATCCCAATCTTCAAACTTATCTGTATAAGCGTCAAAACCGCTTAGAGCAAGTTCTTCCCTTCCAATCCGGGTATCCCGGAATTCAACCAACACTTGCCGGGCCGACTTATCAAATACATCCTGAAACCTGCCATCGAAACGGGTCTCAAGTTCATGCCCTTTCAGATGCACATTAAAAGCATCAATCTGATGAGGTGAACCGCTCAGTTCACCGGTAGCCGAAACCATGTAAGGGTAGCGATCGAGCCCCGGAAGTACTGAACGCCATTCATATAGCGCGATATCTCCCTGTCGTAAATTCAGCTTGTATGCCAACTCTTCATTATCGGGGCGGAGATCCTCAATGGATGTAAAGTTATCTATTCGGGCATTAAATGAGGTGGCGGTGCTGCCGGTTTCAATACGAAAACCATTCAGCTCCAGTGTGCTGCGATCGGTGTAAAGCTGCCCTGCCATGCGAAGATTTTCAGTAGGCAAGCCGCTCAGGGTACTGTTAAACTCATCAAAATCGAAAAACAACGTACCCTCATAAGCTTCAACAAACGCGGTGGTATTAATGTCGCTAATGACAATCTCAGCCGGTACATCGAACGTACTGTTTCCGGCATATAAATTGGTCAGGCGAGCACTGCTTTCCGATATTGAAACATGGGGCAGATAAAAGGTACGATCAAGAAAAGAAGCTTCCGAATCGGCATCCCGGGGCTGCTTTAATTGAAACGCCTTAAGGTCGTATGAATCGGAAAAATCAAAATTAAACCGGGCGTTGTGTACCCGAATATCATGCAAGGAAAACCGCCGGGTAAACACATCGCCCCACTCCGGCCGCATTTCGACGGATTCGGCATAAACGACGGTATCCGTTTCTCCGCCTGTACCTTGATGGGTTATCAGTACATCGTGAGCATCGGCCCAAAAAGGCAGCTGACCGTCCAGCGCTCCAATGGTTAACTCTCCTTCATAGCGGTCATTGAACCAGTTTTGAATAAAATTTGCCGTCAGATCTTTTCCCACCCTGGTTTGCAGCAACAACAATATCACCCCGGCTCCTATGAGTGCGGCCAGGAATGCGTACAGAATCAGTTTCCACAAACTGTTCCAGAGTTTATAAATATATCTGATCAGCAATGTTATATTTCAGAGCTTCGCTAAATGGGGTTGTGGACATTTTTAAGAGCAAATTCAAATGCTGCCTCAAGCATTTTCCGGTCATCAAGCTCTACAGTTTCAGGTTTTTGCCAGTTTTTAAGTGTGACAATCCGAATAGTATTGTTGAGGTTCTTTTTATCGGATTCCATCAAAGATACCAATTCTTTAACGGAAGTGCATAAATCCAAAGTGTTTAACTTATAATAACGGGCAAAGGGTAATAACGCCTCTTCTGAAACCGGTGCCCCCAGTTGACGGGAAATCCACAAAGCCGCCGTGAGCCCTGTATACACGGCCTCTCCGTGAGAAAAGCGACTGTATCCGGTAAAAGCTTCAATAGCATGCGCGAAGGTATGCCCGAAATTCAGGTACGAACGCTTCCCGGCCTCTTTTTCGTCTTCACAAACAATATCAACTTTTATTTTTGCGCTTTCCCTGATCAGAAACGCCAGTGCTTCAGCATTCTCTGGGGTTTGATGCTCAAATACCTCATACGCCTGATCGAGCAGCTGTCGATTGGCTATACAGCCATATTTCAAAACTTCACCCATACCGCAGTTCCACTCGTTGCGGGGCAAAGAAGCAAGAACATCCATATTAGCCCATACCAGCCGGGGCTGATAAAATGCCCCGATAAGATTCTTCCCTGCGGGGTGATTCACCCCGGTCTTACCTCCTATGGAACTATCCACCATTGCCAGCAAGGTCGTGGGCAGATGATACAGGGGTACTCCTCTGAGCAGGCAGGCCGCCGCAAACCCGGCAAGGTCCCCGGTTACGCCACCACCAACGGCTACTACCGGAGTGTTACGCCTCATTTGATGCTCAAGGGCATAATCCATGATCCGGCTGAACTCTTCCAGCGATTTGGAGCGCTCACCGGAAGGCACCTTATACCAGAACAGCTGATCCGCTATCGACTCAAAATGCGTTTTGAGATCGTTTCCGTAAAATTGATCCACCTGCTGATCAATAATTACCAACATCTTCCCGGTATCAGGGAAATGCCCCGCATCCGGCCAGCCGCGATTTATTTCAACCGGATAACTTTGGCTCGATTGAATGGCTACGTTAAGTTTGTTCTGCATAGCATTGTATTTTCTGCAAAAGGTGTTCGGTAATTTTTCGGGGTGATAATTCCTTATCGATATCCACAATTATATGCGCTTTCTGATAGAGCGGCTGTCGCTCGGAGAGCAGGTTTCGGATATATTCCTGCAACTGTTGCCCGGTTTTCCAACTGCCGTCAGCATTTCTTAGTTTTGGCCGGTTCTTTTTACCGGATAATCGGTTGACCAAGATCGAAACCGAGACGTTCAGGTAAATCATCAACGAATGCTGCTTTATTTTTTCAGCGAATTCAGGGGTCTGCAGAGCTCCGCCCCCGAGTGCGATGATTTTCGGCTCTTGCCATAAACCGGCAAGCACCTGCCGCTCAAGTCGCCGGAATTCCTCTTCACCATACTCGGTAAAAATTTCAGGAACAGATTTGTCTTCACGCCGCTCTATCTCCTTATCCAAATCGACAAAGTCCAGACCGGTAACAGCTGCAAGATTACGGCCGACGGTTGTTTTACCGGCAGCCATCATACCGCACAAAACAACGGGTTTTTGAAGATCTTTGAGGTTCGTTCGGTTTTCCATTGTGATTCAGACGGTTAGCTGCTCAATGGTTTTCGGTTCTACCAGTACTACTTCTTCATGATCAACCTTAACTTCACCGGCGGGAGCCCCCTTAGCTTTCCGCAGGTGTTTGCGTTTGGCATAGCGAACGGGTACCAGTGACGAACTGCCTGCTTTAGAGTGGTGCGCCGCTACCGCAGCTGCCTTCTCAATGAGCTGGTGATCGGGCATTTCTTTACGCCCACCCATGCGGATCAATACATGGGATCCGGCTCCGTCACGGCTGTGAAGCCAGAGGTCTTCTTTGTGCGAGTTTCGGAGAATCGCATCATTACTTTTAGCATTCCTGCCTACCCACATCTCATACCCATCAAGACTCAATACTTTGAACGGGCGGGATTTCTTGCCTGCCGAACTACTGCGCTCCAGCCCTTCCAGTAACTTTTGATGACGGGATTGAAAGTCTTTCAGTTTATCAAGCGTGGAAATATCGGACAGTTCCTGTTCAGCCTGATTTACATATTCAAGTTTTGTGCGGGCTTCGGTGCCCATGCCTTCAGTTACTTCAGCTGACTTACGGCCATCTTTGGCTTTGCTGTAATACCTATTAGCGTTTTCGATGAGGCTGATCCCGGGCTTAACCGGGATTTTAACAGTTTCACTCCCGCCGTATAAATCCGGTGACTCCACCGTCTGCTCCTGAATAACCCGGTCCGGCTCCGGCAAGCTCATCAACATATTGGCATATTGCTCGTACTGTTCGGCCCGCTCAAGTGCTTTGATGGCATTATCCGCTTCCCGTATGCGGGATTTAAGCCGTTTACTTTCTGACTCTAAAAGTGTTGAAAGCCGTTTTTTTCCCTGATCCAGCTGATCTTTTCGGTTTTGAGTACCATAGGCCACCCGAACAGCCTCGCTAAAACTATCAAAAAATTCACGATCCGCCGGCAGCCAATCTGCTGGTATTATACATAGTTCCAATCCGTCAATTAAAGCCGGTTCGGGACGCTCACGCAAATCTTTGGCAAGTTGATCGGTAAATTTGGCCAGTACCTGCGGGGATTTTCCATCCAGCTCATGATACCGGCATAACTCCGGCACCCAGCGTCTGGGCAACTTCGGGTCGCGCTGCAACATCATCTTTTGCGCATCGCCACTCAAATCTTCCACCGGAGTAATTTGGGGTTCCCGGGGCTCGGGAATTTTATCTCCTTTAAATTTTCGTTCTCCCCGAAATGCGGAAATAATTTTTCCTTCATCATCATACAGAAAACAATTGGCCCCATGCCCGAACAGCTGAAACCTCAGGTGCAACTCACCGGAAAAGCAAAAATCTAATAAGCGATCATTTCCCAAGAGTTGAATTTTTTTTATAAATTTACCGTTGAGTTGACCGAAAAAGGAAACAATATCCTTTTTTTTGGGTGGAAAGTAGATATTTCGGAATATACCTACACGCTTTGGATGAGAACTAAACGTTATCTGCACGGGACCTTTTGATCCTGATGACTGGAAGTATAGTTCCAGCCTGTTTTTACGAAAACTAACCGCCTGAAGGAATGATGTGTTGTAGAGCTGATGATAAAGTTCGACAGCCACCT
>SLQI01000375.1 GCA_007131535.1 Balneolales bacterium
AACAAAAAACTCCTTTATATTTGGTCCGTCGTATTCCGCCTCACCTCCCAAAGCAATGGTCCGGATTTTTTCTGCTTGTCTTTGATCTGTTCAACACTCATTCCATCAAAAAAACACTTACCTTCGGGGCTGCCATAACTTTTTCGTAGAATCAGTCAAGCGCTGCAGTTAGCGCTTCTGCTCCTCCAGATTCATCATATAAAGACATAGCCGCCCCCCTTAATTAATGATAATTAAGATTGAAAAAATTATTCTTCAGCCATAACCGGCTCTAAAATCCAATGAACTTCTGTAATTTTATTAGCCGGAAACCCGCTGCGTTTAGCATGTTCATGTATCAGTTCTTCGCTATCAGCCACATAAACACAATGCGTTTTGTTATTGCTTACGTAGGAATGCAGCCATTGCACTCCAGGCCCGATTTCTCTGAGGGCTCTAACTGATTTCAAGGCTGTTGCCTTTCGGTCCCGGCCTTCCAGTTTTTCCACTTCGGGAACTTCCCGTTCGATGATATATTTAGGCATGGTTCTGTTATTTTTGTTATTACGGCGAGATAACTTGCTCTTACTAACTAAAAGCCGAAAAAACACAAGCATTTTATCATACGACCATCATCCATCTTGGCTTCAAACCACTTGAGTGAAACCCGGCTTTTATCCTCACATTGCAAAATCGAAAAGCCAGATGTTTTTAGATTGTCGGAATCTTTACCTGCCTTTCGGAGTGCACTTTGAATAGCTTCCGGCAGTGGGTTATGGTTGTATTGATTTTCGATATGTTTTTGTGCCGGTTCCATGAAAAGGGTTGTCTCGCCGTATCCCTGGATTTTACAAAATCAAGACACCATTACAGCCGGTTGCCATCTGTACGCTTTATCATTTTTAATGGCATAGCCGAGGCCCGGAAACGGAAAGTGAAAACCGAGGATAAACATCTCGTCCGCCGTGGCGCGGTCGAGCAGGCGTTTCCGGCTCCGGGCGGCTTCGTCAGGGTCGAGGTCTCCGAAGAAATGCCATTCCGGATATTCAAAGGACGTATGGGGAAATACGATTGCGTCTCCGGTCAGGAGTAGCTGTTGCCCCCCGGATTCAAGAGCAAAGCAGACGTGTCCCGGCAGGTGACCGGGTGAGGGGATGCTCCGGATCCCGTCAGTTACCTCTTCTTCACCTTGCACAATACGGATGCGGTCGTCCAAACTTTTCAGGGCTTCGTGGACCATAGCTACGGAGATTTCAGCGGCTTCAGTAATGAAGGGTGGCTCCTGTGCGGATACGACGTCGTCACCCGTCCAGAACTTGTGCTCACGCTCCGAGATGACAACCTCTGCATTGGGGAAGACCGGGGCTCCATTCGCAGGGTTCAGAAGCCCGCCCATGTGGTCCGGGTGTGCGTGAGTAAGCAGAATATAGTCGATACTTTCGGGGGCGATGCCTGCGGCTTCCAGAGAGAGGCCAAGCCGGCCCAGCATTGGCCATTCTTCCGAGGTACGACCGCCGGGGTCGATCAGCGTTCGTTGATTGCCCGAGTCGATCACGACAGGATTCGCCTGAAGAGGAATGTGGCTGGTCGGCAACCGGCGCGAGCGGAAGTACTCCTTACGCGTCTCCGGGTCAGCGTTGTAGGCCTGAATTTCGACCGGGTCATCGATTGTGACTAAATCCGGGGAGTAGTAGAAGTATCCGTCGCTGAGTACGGTGACTTTCTTGTCTCCAAAACTGAAGCGGTAGAATCCCGGTGAGGCATACTCTGTGGTGTCTTTGGTACGCCGTTCTGATCCATTTGATGATTTAGCGATAGTGGCGGGTGCTGCGGTTATACCCGCCAGTGCTGCTGTGTTTAACCGGATGAATTGTCGTCGGTTTATTCCTTTATGTGACATAATGTTATCATAGTTTATTTGATGACGGTCTGATATCGTAATAAGCCGGCCGGAGGCGGAATTAATAAGCGCGCTAATCCTGATGAAAAAGCAGCTTTACGGCTCCGGCACCCTCAATCCAAAGCACTTGCACAGCTATGGGATGATCTCAGAGTCCATTTTGAGCATGAATTTCTTGTTGATTCCTTGAATTTTATTGATTTCACTCAACCGGCCTCTTCGTCATCTATTTGTCAGTGCACACCGCCCGTGCCGCGTAATCACTAATGTCGCCTTCGTCGGGCAATATCAGAGTTGGTTTCGTGATGGTGTCTGACATTTTTCATTGAACATGGAATTCGTGGTGCATTGGAATAGGTCTATATATGATCTGAGGTCATTTAGATGAAAAGTAAACCTTCCACTATTTAACTAAAGCCAAAAAACAGCTGCGATGGTATCACCCAGAACCTGAAAAACAGAATTCTATAGACAGGGGCCGGTCATGATGGTGTAGCTTTGGTTTGAAAGAAACAGCCGGAAGGAGACACAGGCACGCCTTTAGGGGATAGTCTAAGGCCAGAAAACACTCCGAAGGTGCGCAGAGATGTCTTCCTGCCAAACAAGGACGGGCTTTAGTAAATCCTCGGATTAAACGGTGCAAATACACCATCCGGATTGCCACGGTGTACCCAGACGTGAAGGGCTGTGAACGGAGTTTGCGGGATCAGCTCCCATCCTTCTTCTTCAAAAACCTTCAAATTCCGGGGTGCATTCTCGTCCGAGAAGTAATTTGCTGGTGCTCCTATATCACCGCTATATACAAATTCAGCGGCGCCAAGGCGAAGGTCGTCAAGCCGATCTACATCAAGCTGGCCGAACGGTTCAGGGCGATAATTCCCTGTGGTGTAGTATACAAGCATGGCTGGCTCAGTGAGTTCATAGGGCGCGTTTTCGTCAGGAGCAATCAGAGCAGGGTTCGTGAAGTGAAAGCCCATTCCCGGGACATACACTGACACAAAATCCGATGCCGGATCGAACTCACCATTCTCAGGATCCACACCATATCCGTCTTCGATAGCTTTTTCCACATTCTTATACTCCTGCGTCGCCTTCCGCACTTCGTTCAATTCGCGGGCAGGGGCAGAGCTGCCGACTAAAGGTTTACAATTATCCTATAATGATCTGTGCTACAATTTATTACGGGATGAACATTTTTTATAGGGTAACTAATGAATATCCATTAGAGGCTGTCTAAAAAGACATGTTTGTCCAAAACTGACTTAACTAATTTAGGAGTCATCCCGGAAATCCTGATGCGACAGCGGAAGGATTATCCGGGATGACGGTTAATTTTTTTAGGTTGCCAATTTCAAAAATTTACTTTTTAGACAGCCTCTTGTACGGCTCCAACAAATTTATGGGGCATTAGCCCCGAAATGGTAGTTTGATATATATTTAAAATCCTTCCATATAGGGATACCTCGGTTTGAAAAGAGGGATGGCTGGTACTGTGGTGCAGGAGCGGAAAAGTGCGGGGCTAAAGCCCTGCGTTTATATGAGGGGGAGGCGCTTAACCGTTGACTTCAGTCAACGGAAATGGATGGGTGCGAAGCTGATAACTGACAACAGTATTAGGTTGTCAATCCCTGAATCAGCTAACATACAGCGTTGCGATACGTATATTGCATGAAACCGGTACGTATCTGTAGCTTAATTTATTTTCTTACCTGTACCCAGCAACCAGTGTAACAGACTTCGCATTTACTCAAAGCCATCTTCTGGTCGATAAAAATATTTAAAAACGAATTCAGGTAAACGATATATCGCTTTTCTTTTCATTGCCTTATACCTATTCTAAAATTCCGAGCATGATTTCGAGATTGTAATCCTGATCATGGAGTGTATCTGCGGACGAAGGCTATAATCTCTTCTGCATAGGCTTCCGGGGATTCCATGTGCGGGACATGTCCCGCTTCCGTTAAAGTACTTACCTCCGCGGAGGGTATCGCCTCAGCGAGCCTGGTTATAACCGGTGCGTACTGTGGCGGACTCTGGCTTCCCTGAGTAAGGAGTACCGGGTGCGGAAAGTCTGTGATCCACTCGGGGTCGAAATCGTAGAAATCCGGATCGATCACCTCGTCGCGAAAAGCGATAGCGTTGTCGATCATTGTCTGCCTGATGTCGGGTGGAAACCGGGTCCAGGTACCCGGACCCAATGCTTCGGCGAACTGCTTGGCGGCACCGGCATGATCACCGGATGCGATCCGTTCAGCGACTGCGGCATCTGTTCGCATATCTTCTTCGGCGATCGGGGCTGTGGCAGAATCGGTAGTCACCATTGAAAACAGCGGCGGCTCGTGGGCTGTGATGCCTTGGAGAAGATCAGGACGCTCGCCGGCCAACCGCAGTGTTATTGAACCGCCGAAGGAGTTGCCGACTACCCAGGCGGGAGCCATCCCAAGGTGCTCAATCAGGGCGGCAAGATCGGCGACATTTTCACGAACGTTGGCCTTTCCGCCACTATCACTGTACCCTCTACGGTCATAGGTGAGTACCCGGAACGAATCCGCCAATTGTGTGACCACCGGCTCCCACTGCCGTCGAGCTATCCATGATCCGTGCACCATGACAAGGGGGATTTCCCCGGTTCCATGAATTTCATAAGCTAACTTCACATTGTTGACATTTACCATCGCTATAACTGTACTTCCCTCTGCTGTCCGGTTCGAATATTGGGATTGAATATCATAATTAAGCTCTTCCCTCGTGATGTTTTCATTTGTGATTACTTTAAGCTAAACCGATCCACCCAAGTATTTAGGAAATCTCTGACTGTATAACGGGAAAGGAAATACGCTTCACGGGTCTCCGGATTCGCGTTGAATGCAAAGATCTCGGAGAGAAGATCGAAGAACCTATCGCTAAATACGGTGATTCAAAATTTTTTTTGCTATGACTCATCTAAGACTGTCACCGGCGTAAAAATCCCGGTGGCATCATTTTTTGCAGCGTTTCCCGGTCTGTCAGATCAAATGAGTGTTCGATGATCTCATAATCAGCTTTATCCTGCCAGTAGCTGTTCCATATTACCAGGTCTTCTTCAGCACCTTCGGCTACTGTCAGTACGCGATTGGTTGTCAACTTCTCCCACACAATAATATTGAGATTCCCGAAAGACTGATTCACATCATCGGGTGCATTTCCCTGGTTAAATGCTTCGAACCGCTTATATACATCCCCTGTCTTTTCAGGTTGCCACGTTATGATTGATGTCATTCTCATAGTATTCTCCCCTTAATTGTTTTTTTGAGAAACTAATTTCGCCGGGTCCACTCTCTTCACTTCAGATGGTTTGTTTAAAATTTGCAAAGAGCATTCGAGTGCGAAACTTCGGGTAGTTTGTGATGCGGCACCAACAAACCTAATTAATGCCTGTAAGAAAACGCCAATATCGGCGTTCCGCTCGTCTCATTACATTAAAGCCGAAAAATCACAGGCTTTCTATCATACGTTTCATATTTCCTGTGTTTTAAGCAATCTAACTTACATTATTCACCAAGAAATAGTACAGTTAGATGCGGGACAACGTAGCCCACACGGCTAATTCCCACACAGCAGGCTAAAACGTATAATCATACTTTAACATAACTGCCCGTTGCTCTGAAAGCGGCAGGGTGGGTTGCACCCGGTCCCGATTGGCATTCAGAGTTTCGTTGAAAACCACATAAAAGTTGTTGCCGTCTCTGGGATTATATCTGAAGCGCAGATTCAGTATGCCGAGTTCATCGGCACTGTTAAATTGCACGAAGGACGAAAACGTCAATCTGGTGCTAAAGGTCAGCTCCGTGCGGAAGCGTGTGATGTGGGCGGTTAGCTTCTGATCCCGTTCTGAGAAATCAATAAAGTTGAACTGATAAAAGAGATTAAAGTTTACAATTCTCGACGGATCCCAAATCGGCTGAATGCCTGCGGTAAAGCGGTTTCCATCAAAGAAACTTCCGCCTCTAAGATTAAATACAGCCCTCAGAGATCTGCCTCTGGGGGTGTGATAGCTTAGTTGGGCTTCCGGAAATTGATATCTGCCGGCAGGTACTTCAACTTCATTTGAGAGCTGAAAAACCTGGGGGATATTCTCAGTTATATAGAATATCCGGGCTAAAGCAAAATCCCCGCGACGCCAGGTTAGTTCTATCGACGGACCGTATTCGGAGGACTCAAGACGATGATCATTATTATCCAGATAGAGTGCTCCGTTGAGGGATGCCTGAATTCGTTGCAGAGGTGAATTCCCTTCAGGTTGCCAGCCCCAGGATATACGATCACCAAAACGCATATAGTTATTCCGCAGCTGAAACCCCATCTCTGGCACATACCGGCTTCCTGAGTAATTATAACTGAGGTTATAGCTCAAACCGGAAAAGCTGCGCCGCTGCCACTCTGCCTGCAGACGGATAAATTCACCGGAGAATAAAGAGGAGTTATCATCAGCATCATTAGTTTGAGCAACATTGATGCTCAGAAAATCATCCCCCCACAGATTAAAAATACCGTCAATTCCATAGGCAATGTTATAATTGCCATGCTCATCGATCCTGCTTGTCAGCATCCCGCCTGCATAAGACTGCGGATTAAAAAGCTGCTTCCGAACCCGGGCGACACTGTGATTTTTGGATGCAAGCCCCGATTCTCTCGCCGTTTGCATCGACAACAAACCAATATCCCAGCCACCTGTGCGGGTGATCATTCGTCCGCCGCCCAGAATTCGAATTTGCTGTCCCTCATGAAGACCAATTCGGCGGCTGTGGAATAACCGGTCAGATCCGTCAAAGGAAAAGTCAAATATCGATTCGCGCTCCAGAAAGAATTGCCGCTGTTCAGGGAAAAACAATGAGAAACGAGTCAGGTTAATCTGCTGGTCGTCGGCCTCCACCTGGGCGAAATCGGTGTTAAGGGTCAGATCGAGGGTGGTATTGTTGGAAATGCCCATTTTGAAATCCAGACCAACCTCGTGGGTGAGATCGGAATCGTGCCGATAGGCATCGTTTTCAGGGTTGATGGAGGCGGACCTCTGCAGGCCTCCAAGCACATAAGGAGTAATAAAAACCGGATTGCGGTTTTCTACTTCATTTATGACCATTGGTTTGGTCTGAGAAGGTTTAACAAAGCTGAAAAAACCCCAATTTGGAGGTACCGCCGGGTAGATTTGTAGTGTGACATCATTTGCTTCATACCGATAAGCGATTAACCCCATTTCCACATGGCCATTATTACTTTCAAATCTTAAACTACTGAACGGAATACGCATTTCCATCGTCCAGCCGTAGTCATTGATCTCCGCTTCCGCCTCCCAGATTGTATCCCAGTTAAGATTTGGATCACTTAGAGCATCATTACTTATGGCTGCGTCCGTTCTTGATCCGGTTGGAGTCACACTAAACCATAGCGCATTTTCATTATCATTGAATGTGTCCAGAATAATCGCTATCGCGTCCATGGACATATTCATCTCATTGCGCTTGTAGGTTGGTGCGCTGATTTTGTCAGGATCCCCATAACAGCGGCAGCTGACATAAAGGTAATCATCATCGTAGGCGACCCGGAGTTCGGTTTTATCCATGGAAACGGTGTCGCCAAAGGAGGGCCAATGGGTAATTAAAGGAAGCGGCTCAACGGCATCCCATGCAGCGTCGTCTACCTTTCCGTTTAGTGTGATGGAAGCGTTCAACTTCGGGAGACTGAAATTATCCCCGGATTGAGCATAAATCTGCTGTGTGCCTGACAGAAGAAGATAAAAAATTCCGGTCAAGAATAGACATTTCATAGTTTTGGTTTGTGACAGTAAACACTGAAAGCATATTTAATCCGAAAAACCGGCTCTAACCCTTCTGCCTGACAGACCTGAGGGCTACACTTTATTATCCTGTTAGGCGTCTGTTCGCTGCAACATATTTACCAAATAAATCCAGTACAATTGGATATGTCTGCATTACTACATAATGCACATGTTAGGTATTTGATAGTTAACAAAAATTACAGTTTACCCTACTTAGTACTTGTAAAAAAGTGGTAGTGTCGTAAGCAAACGCCAGGATCAAGGCGCGCGAAGCTCCCAAAAAGCGTAGTGTACAAAGCGTACATGAGCATTTTTGGGACGAGCAAAACACCGATATTAGCGTTTTCTTACAGACACCACTTAAATTATTTCCGGAAACAAGGCAGGTTGATCGTATTTAATAGGGATTACGTTTTTGAAATCCTGCCCTGAATCCGGAATTAATAATTAATTACCTTTCTCCAACGGCTATATCAGATAGTTTTTCCAAATTATTGAGCGCATTTAACCGATTCGGTGTACGTTCTAATGATGCCTCAAATGCGGTAACAGCTTCTTCCTCCCGGCCTTCTTTAAGGAGCAGTTCTCCGTAGAGTTCACGGACCGGAAGCACTTCACCCGGAGATACCGGATGCTTGTCCATAGAATCTTCGAGGTCGGCAGCTTCACTCATAAGGTTGAGGGCCTGGTCGGTTTCCCCTCGTTCATAGAGTGTCCATGCTTCAACAGCTTTACCGAGCGCTTCTGACATATAAGCCCAGTAGGAGTTACCGGCATCGTGCAAATCGTTTACCGCCTGACGTATGTGTTCCCGCTCGGTTTCAGCCAATTCAAGATCTCCGGTACGTGCGGCTCCCAATCCACGTGCGTAATGGTATAGAGCCATGTTTTCGGGATACTCCTCCCAGCTAATCACATCAGGGGTTCCGATTTCTAATTGAGCGGCTTCTTCCCATTTTTGCTGCTCCAGGTGATAGCGGGCAATAGCTGCTGCAACACCATAACCGGAAATCATATCATCCGGCAACGTTTCCACCGCCATTACTTTATCGAGGGTCTCACGCGCATTTTCTTCATCCCCGACCTGAAGATATCCGTACATCTTATAATCCAGCGCATGCACATAATGAAGCTTGGCATGACTGTCATGATCGGCCTGTCGCAGAGCTGCTTCAGCTGAACGAATGTTCCAGTCTATAGTCTCCTCCCAATGTCCGAGTCGTACGAATATATGGCTCGGCATGTGCAGGGCATGCGGAGTATCCGGGGCGATTTGATCATAACCTTCAGCCGCTTCAACTGCTTTTTCAGCCAATTCCGGACTGTCATAGGCGTGAATGATATAATGGAACAAACCGGGATGCTGCGGATGATCTTCCCAAAATCGTTCTAATAAGGCTCCTGCCTCTCTTTGCCGGGAATAATCGCGCTCCTCATCCGGTGAGAATTGCGTCTGGGCATAGCACACCTCTGCAAGCGCATAAAAAGCTGCCCCATCCACATCATCAGGATGATTTTCGTGTAATTCCCGTTGAGCCTTCTTCCAGGCCTTTACCCTGGCTTCGTGATCTTTTGCACGACTCTCCTGCGGAGGCTCCGGGTTCGTGAAGAAAGCTTCAACGGCTGCAATATAGGCCTCTTCACGCTCAGTGGGTGCCCCGATTTCGCGGGCAGTTTTTACAGCTTCCTGACCACGCTCCAAAAGCGCATCGGGAGTTGGCATCCAAAGGGGGTAAAAACTGGTCATCGCTATACCCCAATGTGCCATCGCACATTCGGAGTCGGCTTCAGTCGCAGCTTCAAAGTGCGGGCGCGCCTGCTCATACATCATGTGATGCAGATGCGCCAAACCGGTTTCAAACTCGGCCTGTGCTTCTTCATTACACGAGATTGAAAGCTCTACGATCCCGTGCTCATGATCAGAACTCTCATTCTGCAGATGCTGTTCTGTTTCCTGAGAGCACATCATTTTACTAAACATTAGCACCAGAACAAGCATCATGGGAGATAAGAAAGTTTGCTTCATAACGACTCAATATTTGTGATTTATTTTTAACATGGTTTAATTATATTGTATAGCTACAAATGATTGTTGATGTCTGGCTTTTAAGAGTGAGAGTAAAATTGAGTTTTCGCTCTCTCACCGACATAAGCCGAAAAAACGGTGATTTTCTATCACGACCCCTTGATTTTGGGCTGAGTTACTGTGAGGGACCTTAACTATCATCAGCCCGAATCCCCGGATATGCGATTTAAGCAGAAGGGAAAATTATGGAGACTGCTAACATCACTGAACTGCTGGATGCTCATGCCAGAGGAGATGCAAAAGCGCTGGACCGGCTTATGCCGCTAATTTATGAGGAACTGCATCGAATGGCTGAACGGCGTTTGATGGGCGAACGGCCTGACCATACACTGAGCCCAACCGAACTGGTCCATGAAGCCTACCTGAAACTAATTAAATTCGACCGTATACACTGGCAGAACAGCCGGCATTTTTTTGCTATCGCTTCCCGTGTTATGCGGAATATCCTGGTTGATTATGCCGTAAAACAGAAGAGTGAAAAACGAGGCGGGAAACAGCAGCGCGTACCGCTGGGTAATTCCGAGTCATCCGTTGAAACCGAGATATCCGATATCCTGTCGATTCATCATGCTTTGCAACGACTCTCAAAGTTTGACGACAGATTGGTACAAGTGGTTGAGTGCCGGTTTTTCGGAGGTCTTACCATCGATGAAACCGCCCAGGCTCTTGGCATATCCACTCCGACTGTAAATCGCGACTGGAACCTGGCAAGAGCATGGCTTAATCGTGAACTAAACGAAAACAGAACCAGTGAGGGGGTATGAGCCCTGATATCTCAGGAAATCGCTGGAAGCAGATCAGCCGCATCTTCAGCGAAGCCCGGGAGTTAACCGGAACGGAGAGAGAGCAGTTTCTGGAACGGGCATGTCAAAACGATCCCGGGCTATTTAGCGAAGTTCAAGCCCTGTTATCTGCACATGAACGCCAGGGAAAAATTGACCTAAATCCTGCCAACCTGATGACAAAGGCATTGCAGGAAAAAGAGGAGAGACGGTACAGTGGAATAAAAATCGGGGTTTACCGGATTGTACGATGTATAGATCACGGCGGAATGGGCGATGTCTTTCTGGCAGAACGATGCGACGGTGAATTTGAACAACAGGTCGCCCTTAAAGTATTACGGACGGGTTTTTACTCAGATGAACAAATCCAGCGATTTCGCTCCGAAAGACAAATTCTGGCCTCTCTAAATCATGATAACATCGCCCGATTATATGATGGAGGTGTAACCGAAGAGGGTAAGCCATACATCGTGATGGAATACATCGAGGGCATGCCCATTCACGATTATTGTGACGCTCACCGGTTAACGGTGAACCAACGGCTGGACTTGTTTGTCAAAGTTTGTGAAGCAGTACAATTTGCTCATCAAAACCTGATCGTGCACCGGGATCTGAAACCGTGGAATATTCTGATTACCGAAAACGGGACCGTAAAACTTCTTGATTTCGGAATTGCCAAAGTCCTTAATCAAGAGAACTCTTTTTCTGATCAAAATCCGGTTACACAAAGCGGGTTGCTGCCTTTGACGGCCGCCTATGCCAGTCCTGAACAAATTCGTGGAGATTCGATTTCCACCGCATCGGATCTCTATCAGCTTGGAGTTATTCTTTATGAGCTACTGACCGGCTCCCGGCCTTATGAGGTTTCCGGCCGTTCCCCGGCTGAAATTGAGAAAATCATTTGTGAAAAAGAACCCGATCGCCCTGCAAGCATTCTTTCAGAAGCTTCGGGTTTTATGACGCAGCCGGATAAAAATTCACCGGGTACAGTTCAGCATATCAGTAAGTTACGTAACTCGACGCCGGGACAACTCAAAAAGCAGCTACAGGGTGACCTGGATACCATCATCCTGAAAACCCTTCGTAAAGAGCCGGAGCGCAGATACGATAGTGTTGGTCACCTTGTGGATGACATTTACAGGTTTAAAAACCACAAGCCGGTAACTGCCCGCCGTGGCACTATGCAATACCGCTTCGGCAAATGGTTTGCACGTCATAAAGTCACGGCTATTGCCGGATTAGTTATTTTTCTTTCTTTGGCTCTCGGAGCCGGTATTGCTATATGGCAGGCACAGGAGGCCCGGGTGGCTCTTACAAAAACGGAAGAAGCACTGGAGCGCGCAGAAGCCCTTCATGGTTTTCTTACAGAACTCTTTATGCCGGGAGCACTTGACCGCCCGGCCGACCAGCTCCCCGGCACCGAGGAACTACTTGAAGCGGGAGCCCGGCATGCCCTGGATGAAAATATGGCCCGGGCACCGGAACGCCTGGGTATGCTGGTTACCATTGGTGAGATCTACATTCAACAAGGGCGCCCTGAGAAAGCCAAACCTCTGCTGACTGCAGCCATTGAATTAGGATACGAACATATCGACGAATGGCCCCAGGATCTGGCCCGCGCCCTTATGCTCCAGGCCCGGATAGTCGGATGGGAAGGCGACCGGGATGAAAGCGAGGCGCTGCTCCTGGAAGCGGAAAATCTGATTCGGAATAAGGATCAGCACCGGGATCTTTTTGCGATGATAAGATCCAGCAGAGGGTATCTGGAATATTATCGGGGGGATCATCAAAAAGCGATCGAATTGGCTGAGCCCTTGTATAATGAGCTATCAGAAATCGAACAACCGGATCCGCACCTCAAAAACCGGATCATGAACTTACTCGCCAACTCCTACGGTTATCTGGGGGCACTTGATAAAGCAGATGATTATCAAGATCGCGTAATCAAAACCTATAAAGAGCTCGACGGGGCCGACAGCAGAACCTATGCCATCAGTCTCACCAATAGTATAAAACTGAAGTACAACCTGGGTCTGTTCGATCAGGCTGAATCCAACGCGGAAAAAGCCCTCTCCATTTATGATAAACTTTATGATGATCCGACCAGTGTTCTGAGTGTTACCTATGGCGCACTTGCCGTTTCTAAGTTGCTTGAAGGTCGGTTTGATAAAGCACTGGCAATGGTAGAAACTGCCGGAAAAAACTTTGCGGCGGTTAGAGATCATGATTTTGACCGCTGGCAAGTACCTCAAATTTACAAGGGAATGATGCTGGCTAAAATGAACCGGTGGGATGAAGCTGCTCCATATTTGGTCGAAAACCGTGAGCATTTTGATGAGATACACCACTCCATGCGATTTATTTTTGCAGAGGGCTTGCTTGCCGAAGCATTCTGCCGCACCGATCGAATACGTGACGGGCTTGACGTACTGGCAAATACGAGTATTTCTGATGATGAATTTGCTGACAATCCGGTTTATCGGTCCGGCCTGCACGAGGCACGTGCACGCTGCCATTTTGAAGCCGGAGATTTTGAACAAGCCGAATGGGAAATCAAACAATCCATTGAAGCGATGGACTTTCCGGGTCGGGCGTTGGATCGCTCTGAGCGAAAGCTGCTTCTGGCCGAAATCCAACTAAAACAAGGAGCCTACGATGAGGCCAGACAACAAACTCAAAAAGCCGAACAGCTCTTCACCGATATCGGTCTGTCAGATCATCCCACCCTCGACCGAATCCGACTCACCAACCAAATCGTACTCTCGTACCTGGATTAAGGCAAAATCCCTCCATACCACCTGCCAGGTCCTCCCGTAGGAATGCCTGTGGCAAGAGACCTGGCAGGTACGCACCGGCAACCAGATTCACAATATGCAAAACCCCCAAACTTCATTTCATCTAAGCAAGTGGTACGACCTAAAAGTCGATCATCAATCTCCCGTCCCAAACCCCCCGCCTCCGGGAGTTAGAATGCACAACCTATCACTTGTTTCTACCTGCACATTCGTACTCCCCGGCAGGGATTGCCAAGATCCATCGGCACGCACAAGGTATTGTTCGCCTGGGGCGCCGAACCCGCCGCCGGCCAGCCCATAGGGCCGTTCCACCCGGTGCTGACTGAGCAGCGATACCTTCAGTGGCTTCAAAAACTCCAATTCGCGAATGACTCCGCTTCCGCCCTGGTACCGGCCGCTGCCGCAGGAATCCGGCCGGATTTCAAAACGAAGCACCCGCACCGGGTAACGGTATTCCATAATTTCCGGGTCGGTAATGCGGGTATTGGTCATGTGATGATGTACAGCATCCGTGCCGTGAAAACCCTTACCGGCTCCGGTGCCGCCGCAAATAGTCTCATAAAACCCGAACCGGTCGTCCCCGAATAGCAGATTGTTCATTGTGCCCTGGCTGCATGCCATCAGTCCGAACGGTTTCAGTAGCGTGTCCACCAATCGCTGGCTGGTTTCCACATTGCCGCCCACCACGGCCGGTGATTTTGAGGAATCCGAATGAAATTCCGGATTCAGAATTCCTACAGGAAGATGAAGCTGAACCGGGGCAAGCAGACCGTCATTCAATGGCAGGGGTTCATTAACTAACAATCGCATCAGGTATACCACCGCGCTGTTGACAATAGCCGGAGTTGCATTCAGATTCCCGGGATGCACCCCGTTTGTCCCGCTAAAATCAATTGCAAGGTTTTCTTCAGATATGGTTACGCTCACAGATAACTTGCTTCCGTCATCCAATCGCTCGAGGCTTTGGTAGGTTCCATCCTCCATCTTCCGGATGCGTTCGCGCATTTTCTGTTCCGCATATCGGGTCAAACCGAGCATATTCTCCTGAACTTCCCCGGAACTGAATTCAGCACACAATTTCTTTAGCCCTTCAATCCCACGATTACAGGCAGCGACGGCAGCGTGCAGATCTGCCAGATTATCTTCCACCGATCGGCTTGGCCACCGGTTGTCTGACAGAATCGATCGGATAGCATCCCATTGTTCCTTTCCTCTGCGGACCAGATACTGCGGGGGAATGACCACTCCTTCTTCCTCCAGATTGGTGGCATCGGCCGGCATAGAACCCGGTTGTTTGCCCCCCAGTTCGGCATGATGACAGCGGTTGGCAACATATCCTAACAGGTCTTTATTGTGGTAAACCGGTGCAATCACCGTTACATCCGGCAAATGGGAGCCGCCGTAAGCCGGATGATTGGTAATGGCAACATCACCTTCCCTGAGTTCCAAATCTTGCACCACCGACCTCACACACGTACCCAGTGCACCAAGATGAACCGGTATATGGGGTGCGTTGGCGACCAAATTGCCCCCGGCATCCAGGATGGCACAGGAAAAATCGAGACGCTCTTTCACATTTACCGAAATGGCTGTGCGCTGGAGCATTTCACCCATTTCGGAGGCAATGGATTGAAACCGGTTGGTAAACAACTCAAGTCGTGCAACTTCCGGTCGCTGACTTAATTCCAAATCAGCATGCTCTGTTTGCCTTGCCATACCATGACCGTTGCCGTCCAGCTCAAAATGCCAGCCGGGTTCAAGAAATACGGTGCTGTGGGGATCAAGAAGCAGCGCCGGTCCCACAACCTCAGCGCCGGGCTTAAACTCAGTGCGATGGTATACCGGCACTTCAACTATTTCATAATTGAGGTACGTTTCGGTATGGTGATCCACCTCCGGTTGATAAGGGGACGGGGAAGATTCCTCATCCGGAGCTCCCTCTTTGGCCTCGGAGCCGACTACCCGCGCCGACACCACCTCTATGGTCTTGTTAGACGGACGATATCCATACCGCTGTTGATACGCATCCAGAAAACGCTTAGCAATATCATCTCCCGGATTAATATCAATATGCATTCCGGACTCCTGACCTTGCAATCGAATCGTGAGGATTCTGCGCGTGATTTCCGCCCGCTCCCTATCAACTCCTTCATATTGCAACTTATCCAGTGCCTCGCTCTCAAGCTGTTGAATACATCGGTGTAATTCATCGTCATCATCATGCACCGAAAGATCCAGCTGGCGTTCAGCAAATCGCTCAATCCGGGCATTCTGCAGGCCAAAAGCGCTAAGCAGACCCGCATCAGCAGGGAAAATCACTTTAAGGATTCCGAGCTTCCGTGCGATGCTGCACGCATGCTGCCCCCCTGCACCTCCAAACGCCGTCAGAGCATAGTTGGAAGGATCTAACCCTCGTTTCACCGACACCACCTTGATCGCCTCCGCCATGCGTTCATCGGCAATATCACGCAGGGAAGCGAGAATTTGTCCGTGTGGCGCGGCCTGATCCCCCATTCGCTTTATCAATTGATCAAGTGCCGATTTCGAAGCTTGTATATCGACCGGTATGCTGAAGTTTTCCGGCGTGATCCTTCCGGATAGCAGGTTGACATCCGTTACCGTAAGCGGACCTCCGTTTCCGTAACAAGCCGGCCCCGGATCCGCCCCGGCGCTTTCAGGTCCGACTGACAGTTTATATCCGTCAAAACTGCAGATGCTCCCGCCCCCGGCTGCAACCGTTTCGATGCGAACTGCCGGTGCCATCACCCGGGCCTGACCAACGGTATGCTCAAACTGATAATCCGTCTTGCCGTCATACATTGCCACATCCGTGCTGGTGCCACCCATATCGAAGCTAATGATGCGTCCAGTGCCGCACTGCTGACCAACGGTCGATGCCCCCACTACGCCGCCTGCGGGTCCGCTCAACAAACTGTCTTTGGGTTGATAGGAGCTATGATCCATCAGATTGCCGGCGCTCGTCATAACCTGCAGACGTCCGCTGCCGGAAACTTCGGCGATCCCCCTGAGGTAGCGTACTATAACAGGTGCCAGTGCTGCATTGATCACCGCGGTTTCGGTTCGCGGAATGAATCCGGCATAAGCGGAAAGTCCGGATGACGGGAACACCCATTCGATGCCTTCTTCCCGAAGCAGCTCTGCTATATGGTTTTCATGCTCAGGGTTCAGATAGCTGTTCAGCATGGAGACGGTGCATGCTTCCACGCCATTATTGCGCATCCTGCGGGCTATCAA
>SLQI01000110.1 GCA_007131535.1 Balneolales bacterium
GAAGTAAGAAACACTCCAAACTGATGACCCGGCTTTTCTCCGATATCCTCATTGGCTGTTCCCTGAATAGAAAACTGATTCAGTCCACCTTTGACTCCGAAGTTTACCGGACGATCTCCTTGCGATAATTGCTGAGCAATCAATGGATTACTCAGCAATAAAGCAATCACTATTTGAGCCATAACTATCACGGATAACCGATTCATAGCTTTTACCATTTTGTATAGTGTAGGATTTGATTTATTCAAAGATTACATAAACCGATACTGGAGGTGTTGTATCTGTCATATCGGTACACACCAGGTGTCTATGTTATCCTTATTTTATGTTCAAACGGCGACATACCCGTCAAAACGACTGTTGGAAACTCCATCCTGGGTAATGTTCCCCGTAATTCGGTATTTGAATGCAAATAGGTGCCAGGGCCAAATCGAATCGAGTCACCACCGGCGTGATATCTGCCATATCCTTCTTTTAAAAAGTAGGTGTCATCGAGATCTTCGTGCTTTTCGACACCGGTAAATCTTCCTCCGGGTTTAAAAACAAGCTCCACAGCGGTAGGCACATTCGCGGTTCCCGTAGTGCTGAGCTCAATTTCAAATCCCCGGTCAATTTCCCTGATCACAGCCTTTTGTTTAAAAGGATGCACCCTTGTTCGTTCCCGGTTTTCTGTGTGCCACATCAAACCATAGGTATCATAAAACTCCGGATCAAAATCCCAGTCAAATCCAAGAGGGGTATGCTCTTCCGGCACGGGTTGGACGTAAAAGCCTTCCACCTCCCGCTCCAGAACCCATGCATCACCATCTCTGACAATATTTTCTGATTCAAACTGCCCGAAACCGGAAAACGAGCTGCCAAGTCTCATACCCCAAAGGATGGCTTCGTTTTTATGAAATGCAAAAAATATGCCCTGTTTCGTATAGCGGGAAATGATGGAGGCGTCATAATGCCCTCTTCTTACCCTGACCACTCCGGATCCTGTAAACTCTCTGACATAGTTACGGGGAAGGGGTTCTGATTCCGGCAAGTGGTTCCATAACGCCGGATCATCAAGCAAATAGTCCAGATTGGCTCTTATTTGATCAAAATTGTGCCTTTCAACATGGCGGCATGCCGCAGCATAGGTACCATTGTTATCCAGTAAAGCAAGATGGCGATAGGAAACATATTGATTGGCCAAAGGCCGCATTCTCCTGCCATCCCGTTCCACTCGTTCAGAAACCTCTTCCACAACCTGCCCATTGGTGATCAAATAATAGAGCGTCATGTCGAGGTTTTGACGCACGTATTCCAAAATTTCCGGTTTGTTAAAAATTTTGGCCGTTGTTAGAAGGGCACGATTGGCATGCGGGCTGTAGCCTACCGTATCGCGCTCCCTGTACTGCCCGTCTTCATCAATATCCACTCCTTCTGCAAGCCATTGCCTGGCCCTTTCCACATATTTTTCATCGGGCCATAATTCATACACCCTTGCAAGAGCATCACACATTATCCACCTGTGATTGGGTGTATGGATTCCCCCATCCAGCAGACAGCCGGTTGCCCGCCGGACAAATGTTTCAAGATTGTTATACGTCTCTTCACCTTCCGGTATCTCCTGGTATAAAGGCTTCATCATCTTAATAACCAGTACCAGCGACCGAACCCTGAAAGCGGTATCCGGAGGTGAGTAAAAATTATGGCTCAGTAAATCAACCGTACCGTCATCATGTTGCGCTTCAAGCAAACATGCTGAAGCGTCTTTAACAACCTGCATGACCTCCTTCGATTTGAAGTAGTTGGATTCCGGCGAGGTAACGGCACACATGGCACCGGAGATAAAGCTTTGGGTTGAGTTAACCTGCGGCAGTCCGTAGCGATCCAGAATCCCCCCAAAATCCGGACTGTTTGCATCATTTACCCTTCTGTATTTTTTAATTTGGTCAAGATCATCTAGCCGACTGTCATTGGCAATGATCAAATCCACCAGCCAATGCGGCTTTGTTTCCGGAGGGTTGCCGCCATCATCCTCAGCTATCGATGCCATGGCCTGGCCCGAAGGACCCAGCAATACCCCTGCTCCCATTGCAGAACCCGTTGTTCTCAGGAAGTTTCGTCTTGAAATATCGTTTATACCGTAATTGCGACTCATGAAAGTTCTTCTTGCTTCTGGTTTAATGGCGGACAAGTCATATGGCTACCATTGTTTAAATAAACGGAGTGTGCCGTTTTACCGGTCACACTCCGTATCACTTCACCAAGTGCACAGGGATTAAAGAACACCTGGTGGATTATTTGATTTAATTGCAGACTGTCGTTGCCCCCATCCAGTTGGTCACAACGATTCCACGGCAACGGCAACATTTGGCCGGGATCCTCCAGACAGGCTGTTTGAAATTTCACCAGATAATTGTTGAGCAAATTGCTTGGTCTTGCCAGCGTGCATCCGATGGTGTTTTGTGTATCCATGTAACATCCAAGCGTTGAAAGCTGTTGATTTTAATATAGAAGTCAACGCTCACTGGACAGTACCCCTATTCCTGGTATAAAAAAACATCAATTATTTCCACCGATGGAAGACGGCACCGATCCGAGTTCAATGCCCGTAATCAGAGTGAACAGAAAGGCCGCCGTTGTTGCAGAAACGCTGCCCACCTCGAAAACATGATGATTTCCAGCTATTCAAATTCGCCAAATCCCCCCATGACTACCTCATTTCTGATTTTGGCGATTGCTTTATAGCTTACCCGCTCTTTGGTTTCTAACTATAAGACTCTTCTGCACACAGCTCGCTTCTTAAAAACCGCAATGCCTGTCCCATCTGATTCTCCACGGTTTTAACGGATATGCCCATAGTCTGAGCAACATCTTTATAGCTCAATCCGTGGCGTTTGTGTAAAATAAAAACAAGGTAGCGCTTTTCAGGCATCTTTTGAGCCGTCTCCCACACCTTGCGAATCATCTCCTGTTCCTCTATAGAGCTCTCGTTCCATTCGCTTTGAATCTCTGTTTCAAGACCATAACGGTTTATAGCATTACGCCGTCGGTTATCCTGTTTGATATAGTTCATAGATTTTTTGCATACGGCATGATAGAGATAGACTTTCAGTGATCCTGCAGGATTCCAGTCAGACCCTCGTTCCCAGATATTCAAGAGTACCTCCTGGACAACTTCTTTTCCAATATCATAGGAACCCACAAAATCAGCGGCAACCGAACACAACGATTGATAATATGCATCAAACATTTTTTTTAATGCCGCTTCGTCCCTTGCGTGCACTCCTTTGACACATCTGTTTTCAAACTCTTTGTTTATTATCATGAGTAGAAGTCTTTTGAATTGGCCTGAACCGGTTAACTACCGAATATTCTTGACCCAGAGCAATTAAATCATGGCGGCTTTATTTATCCCATGCAAATTCTCAACATTGATAAGGTGGGATTCACTAAACAGACCACTCTGATTCAACTCTTCTATCTTGTCATATCTGTCTTTCTTTCAGCGTTTTTAAATTCATTGACTTAACCGGTTAATTCATCGAGACAAACTTTGCTATATAATGCTTACTACGTTCCCTGTTTTTCATGACCTTGAGTGATTTCAAAACTCATTGCTGGTCCAATACCGTGTATGGCTAGATCAGTAGTTTTACTTTCGGTAACCCCTGAACTTGGAAAGAGACCCGCATCTTTTTGCTTTATTTAACTTACCGCTATGTGACACCTATAATAAGGTTACAACTTATTTATTAATTGTCAACCTTTAATTCAGAAAAAAACACCTCTCCTTTTATTTGAATAAATTCCCATCGCTGGATTAGGGGTTTCGATATCCACCGTGGACTCTATTAATAATTCGTTAACCGCAATGAGCTAAACCATTATGAATAAATTGTTTATCAGCTTTTTGGCTGGTTTGTTAATAACCATGGGCTGCATTCCGGCGTTTTCAAAGGTTGGTCATGCTCAGAACAGCCCTGAATCCGGTTCTCCTCGTGCAATTGTCATAAGCATCGATGGTTTTCCGTCATGGCTTTTATGGGAAGAAGATCTTCCTCTGCCCAACATTCGCAGACTTGCCCGCGATGGCGCCTATGCCCGGGCCATGATCCCGTCCAATCCCTCCAACACCTGGTCCAACCACACCACCATGGTGACCGGCGTTTACCCGGAAAAACACGGAGTTCTGCACAACGGCAAACTGATCCGGGGCGCTCCCGGAGAGCCGGTATATGTCAAACGCGAGAAAACCCGCTATGATCTGGTTTACACCTCTACACTGTATGATGCAGCCTATAATCAAGGCTTGCGAACGGCGGATATTAACTGGCCCTGTACCAGAAGTGCCAGCGCTCTACATGACCGTTTTCCCGACACACCATACAGTGTACGCCATATGTCTTCGGAGTTGCGTGATGAACTCATGGATATGGGACTGCTGCACAAAGAAGACCTGGAAAGTGCTGGACTTGGACGAACCGGAGCCGGCCGGGCTTTTCTTCGAACGGCCGCAGCTTTACAAGTAATAGAACATCGCACTCCCCATTTGATACTGATCCATCTTACGTTTGTTGACACCATACACCACAATTATGGAGTTGACACCGATGCCGGATACACCGCTTTGGCACTTGCCGACCGGCATATCGGCGATTTCAAATATGCTCTCAGAGAGGCAGGCGTTTGGGATCAAACCTCCATTTTCATCGTTTCGGATCACGGGTTTAAAAACGCCGAACAGATGATAACCCCCAATGTACTCCTCCGGCAGAACGGCCTACTGGAAACTGATGAAAACGGCAACATTGAGCAGGCTCGTATTCAGATCGTCTCAACCGGAGGCACTGCAATGGTGTATTCCCTGAATCCGGAAACCCGAAAGGAAGATTTGGCGGTCGTCCGGGATCTGTTCGAACAGACCAGAGGCATAGACCGCATCCTCACTCCGGATGAATATTCCGATTTTGGCTTTCCGAAGCCCGCTGATAATGAACAGATGGGAGACCTTCTGCTATCGGCAGATACGGGATATGCTTTTGGAAACAGCGCAAGCGGCGAAAAGGTAGTTCATGATATTCAGCGTGGATTTCATGGCTACCTGAACGACAATCCGAAAATGGAAACCGTTTTCATCGCTTCCGGGCGAGGTATCAAATCCGGTAAAACACTAGGTACTGTGGATGTGAGATCACTGGCACCTACAGTTGCCCGGCTTCTCGACATCCCATTCGACACAGCAGACCTCCCGGCGCTTGAAGAGATACTGGACCTGTAATTACGCTATTACCCCTGAACCTGAACTTCCCACTTAATTCCCATGATCGTCATGACTCAATCAAATACACTATCTACCTGCTATATACAAGAAGGCTTTGAAAACCCTTCGTTGTTCTTTGATTTAGTTTTTATGGCTGAATGTTGATCTGATTTTCCTGCAATGGACAACATTTTATATGCCAACAAATTTGCCAGATTTTACACTAAAAGTGTTAATTATGCTAAAATCCAATGTCCATATGAATTCATTCATAAATTGCCACACAGCGACAACCGGAACCCTGGTCACCGGAGTCAATCCGCAAAAGCACGGCGTTTTGCACAACGGAAAACTCATCCGGGGCGCACCGGGTGAACCGGTGTTTGTGGAACGGGAAAAAACACATTACGAACTGGTTTATACTCCGACCCTTTATGAAGCCGCCTATGAAATGGGGTTGCGAACTTCTGACATTAACTGACCCGGCGTGCGTAAAAACTTATCGATTTTTAGACAGCCAGAATACAGTCCGTTTGTAACCTCTGTCTTTATTGGTAATCCTCTCTATCTCACTGAAAGTTTACTTTAAACAAGCTTGTATATGTTTATACGACCCATTCGTCACAGACTTCCAAGCATTTATCAGTGTATTACTACAAATCTCCTTTTTTTATACACCCTGATGCTGGTGTTAATACCAACGCTGCTATTGCTCTCCTGCGATGCGTACCGACACAATAGTAGTGACCCGGACGGCAGACAGGGAAATGCCACACCCGCACATGTAGATAAAGAAAGCCCCGATCTTGTAATTGGTATTATAGTCGATCAGCTTCGACCCGACTATATCTACCGATATTGGGACCAGTACGGTGATGACGGTTTCAAACGGCTGGTAAACGACGGGTTTACTTTCCGTAATACCTGGTTCCGCTATCTGCAGACATCAACCGGACCCGGACATGCAGCACAATACACCGGGACCACTCCGGCCATTCATGGCTTGCTTGGAAATCACTGGTACGACCGGGAGTCGCATAGCCATCCTAATGTCATTGTTGATGTGGGATCAGGCCACCACGGTGTTGGTTCCCTTCCGGATGCACATGCTGAAAAATCCCCGGCCAAAATGCTGACAACCACTGTTGGAGATGAGCTCTTCCTGCACACCAACGAACGATCAAAAACGATTGGAATCTCTCGCAAAGACCGTGGTGCCATTCTTCCGGCCGGACATGCCGGGGATGCCTACTGGTATGAAGCAGAAACCGGCAATTTTGTCACCAGTTCGTACTATCGTGATGAGTTGCCGAATTGGCTCCAGTCATTCAACGACCGCAATCTGGCTCAGGAATATTTAACCCGCGTATGGGACACGATGTACCCAATTGAAGAGTACACGGGCAGCCGTGATGACAATAATCCCTATGAAGGATGGTATCCCGGGATGGATTCACCAACATTCCCTATAAATCTGCCAGAGCTTGTCAGTGATCACGGGCACGATCCTGGCCTCCTAAGCCGTACACCATTCGGTGATAAATTACTCATCGATCTGGCCATTGCAACGATGGAAGGTGAAGAACTGGGCCGGCGTGGGTTTCCGGATATCCTCGCCCTCTCTCTCTCAGCTACCGATGCCATTGGACATCGTTTTGGCCCAGCTTCCAAACAGATGCATGATAATCTGTTGTGGCTGGATCAATATCTGGCCCGATTACTGGATTACCTCGATGAAGAATATGAGAGTGAAAATGTTTTGATCTTTTTGACATCTGATCATGGTGCTGTACACATTCCGCACTATTTGCGCGAACTCCGCATTATTACCGGCAATCCGGATACCGAAGCTAATATCAATAGTGGAATCCGGGATGCCATCTACGAATATATGAATGAACAATACGGAGGAGAATTCCTTCTCTCCATGAGCAACCAGAACCTGTATCTGGATCACGATTTTATATCCCGGAATAACCTGAACCTGACAGAAGTTCGTACAGACCTGAAACGATTTATGCTGACACTGGATCCTGTCAGCGGAGCGTTGACAGCCGATGCACTTAACAACACACAATTTACTTCCGGGATTCGTAAAAGGGCGCAGCATGTCTTTCATCAGAAACGCTCGGGTGATGTGATTTTCTGGCTGGTACCTCAAACGCGTGGTAATACAGGTTCCGGTGGAACCGGACACGGTACTCCGTGGTCATATGACACGCACGCTCCTCTGATTTTCTACGGAGACGGAGTGCCGGCCGGCGAATCAATGGATCGTGTCTATGTATCTGACATTGCCTCGACGATTGCTGTCTTCCTTAATAGCCCCTTTCCCAGCGGCAATATCGGCAACCCGTTTAATGATCGGATGCGGTAGTAAGTTGCCCGTAAAAAAGGAGCTCATCGGCATTAAAGTCCGTTGCATGTGTATCTTTACAGACGAATCGTACCGACGGGTATAATTCGTCTGTAAAGTATAGCGGCGAAGTTTTAGCAGCAACTCCTGTATTTCAGGAGTTGCTTAATCTGACCAATTTTTGATTTGTACAATAATTAATCTGTCCAACATAAATAAAAAAAACTAACTGATATGAAATTAATACGATTTGGAAACCCCGGTTCCGAAAAACCGGGTGTTATGTTTTCCGATGACAGCATAATCGATGTTTCCTCCTTTACCGGAGATTTTGATCGTGATTTTTTTGAATCCGGCAAAATGACCGAGCTGAAAAAATGGTTAGCTGATAATGCTGACAAGGTACCAAAAGTAAAAGGGAGTATGCGGCTGGGTCCACCCGTTGCGGGAGTTGGAAAACTTGTGTGCGTCGGACTGAACTACGCCGATCATGCACGTGAAAGTGGTGCGGATCTTCCGAAAGAACCAATTTTGTTTTTCAAAGCCACTTCGGCGATCACCGGACCAAATGATGATTTTGTTATCCCAAAAAATAGTAAAAAAAGTGACTGGGAGGTGGAACTGGCAATCGTAATCGGTAAAAAAGCGAGTTATGTTTCCGAAGATGAAGCTATGGATCATATCGCCGGATACTGCCTGCACAACGATTACAGCGAGCTGGAATATCAGCTTGAGCGGGGTGGGCAGTGGGTAAAAGGAAAAAGTGCCGATTCGTTCGCACCACTGGGACCTTTCCTGGTCACTCAGGAAGAACTTGACGATGTCAGCAACCTGCGCCTCTGGCTGAAAGTCAACGATGAAATCAAGCAGGACGGCACCACCGCAAATCTAATTTTCAACGTGCCTTTTCTGGTCAGTTATATCTCGCAATTCATGACGCTGGAACCCGGAGATATCATTTCTACAGGAACACCGGCCGGTGTTGGAACGGGGTTCTCTCCCCCACAATTTCTGAAACCGGGCGACCGGGTCGAAATCGGCATCGACGGACTGGGCACAGCACGTCAGAATGTCCGGGCCTGGGATCGGTGATCATTCCTTTTTGCCCTGCACATTGACCGGAATACTTGAAGTTAAATAGCGAATTATTTATCACAACCGGCCGCGAATTCATGACAGACAAAGAAGTAGCTTAAACGCCACTTTCAGGTTCGGTTTTCAAAGTCAAGCTTCCTTTTAAAGGAACACCATCTCACCGTTTTGCAGGATAAAGTTGGATATAGATAACTGCATGTTTCAAAAGTGCGAAAGCGCGGATGGGTTACATAAGACTTTAATAAACTGCTCTCCGGTTTATTTACCGGAACATAAATTTTGGATCTATTCCAGGGCACATCCTTTGTTTTCAGTTACGAATCTTTTCAACTACTGAGTAGGGGTTTTACCATCTGTAAGTTGACTAGTTTATATACTTAAATAAACTTCTGAACTGAATCATAACCTTGTCCTGTAATCCAATCCTGTTATGCCTTCAACCGACCTGATCATTCGAAACGATCTAAAAAACGTATATAGCGACATTTACACACCGGAAGCACTTGAAGCTCTTGCCGTACTCTCCCGCTTTAATTCTACGATCAAGGAAGTCATGGATGCTCGTATTCGACGCAGGCAGAAACGGCATAACATGAAACAATGGATTGATTTCCCCGATGCCGCAAGTGTCATCCCCCGGACCGATATCAAAGTGGAGGATGCTCGAATCGGGGCTTTCGAAGGGGCGGAAATCCCGCATGATCTTCAGCGACAATGGATTCAGGGAACCGGTCCGGCTGCCAGACCAAATGCTCCTACCGAAACCAGTATCCGCAATGTCGCGTATGCCCTGCTTTCCGGAGCCGACGGATGGATGTTTGACGGCGAAGATGCCCTCGGACAGATTACCGCCATGTCGCTCGACAACCAGCGCAATCTGAAGCTGGCTATACGCCGGGACCCGGTATTTCTGAAGGTCGCCGAACAAGTGGCTGGCGAAATGAACCGCTGGGCGATGAGTTTTTTCGGACGCAACATCATATCCAATTGGAAAAAGCAGCTTGATTTTACCACGGTCATATACCGGGCGAGAGGGTTGCATCTGGATGATCGCCACATCCGAGACCATGAAGGGAACGGACTGGCTGCCTCAATTGCAGACCTTGCACTATATGTGGTAAACAACTACAAGACACTACACGATGCCGGATCATCGGTGGTGCTCTATCTTCCGAAAATTCAGACCGCCGAAGAAGCCGCAGTTTGGAACCAAATGCTGACTCCCCTGGAACAACATCTTGGTTTGGAAGAAGGCACTATCAAAACCTATGTACTGATCGAGCAGCTTGAAGCGACGTTCCAGTTGATGGAAATACGGGCGGCTCTCGGAAAACATTTCGTTGGATTCAATACCGGGCGTTGGGATTACATCAATAGCGTAGCCGATGCGGTGGCTTGGGATGAATCATTCATTCATCCCAATATTGAGGCAATCACCATGACTTACGGCTATATGCGCATTTACGAAGACCGGGTTCGGCGCGCCGTTAACACACCAGACCGCAATGGTCGCCATGTGCTCTGGCAAGGTGGCATGGAACCGAATATTCCGGTGGGTTCGCCGGAGGGAGTTGAATCCGGTATGAAAAAAGCCATAGCCGGAGCTGAGCGGGAACAGCGTGAAGGAGCAGCCGGTAAATGGGTATCACACTGGAAGATGGTGCACATAATACGCCCGGCCTGGGAAAAGGCAGGCGAAAACAATCAAATGGGACGGTCGTTTCCGCCCCTGACCTACACCAAGAAAGATGCCGAAGATCTGCACTTGCTGGAACCGGCCCCGAGAACCATCCGGGGTGCACGCAATCTGATAAGTGTCGGGATACAGTATGGCAACGCTTTCGGACAGGGATTTCAAGCCGCAGCACTGAAACCAGCCGATTTTTTCGGTAACGACGACGTTCTCTATCTGATGGAAGATATGGCTACAGGTGAGATCCGCCTGAGTATTCTCTGGGAGTGGGTGCACAAGGGTGCGAAACTGACTGAAGACGATCCGGAGACCGGTATCCAAAAAGGTGACTTCTTCACCGCAGAATTGTTCGCACGGCTTCTGGACGAGGAGTATAAACAACTTCTCAAAGCCGGTAACAAGGACGTCCACGACGACTCCAAGGAAACCACCCTGCCGATTTCTCTGGAAATCACCCGGAAATATGTACTGAGTGAAGTAAAGCCGCCCTGGTACATTGACCTGCTCAACATTAATCTAAACAATCACAAACTGGACGAGGCAAAAAAGCGCATCAGCCTGTATATGGAAAGCTTCCACAAAAACGGTTCACGTATCACAGAAAACCTTGACTTCCCTGCCCACCAAACATAACCGTCATGAACGCATTATCCATAATCCGGCAGGATTCTTTTCGGATAATTTCCTTTTCAGATGAGAAACTTTCCTGTTGAATAACTACACGGGTAATTTCTTTTCCGGATGAGAATATATCCGCAATCCGAGCTTTCCGGATGACAATCCTCACCGATCACAATCTTTACCACCCATATTCTTTTTGACATATATGCCTGCTGTTTTCACATCCTCTAATTTTATTTCAGATCTGAAAAACCAACTTGCCTGCGAAGTTCTTGACGATGAGTACTCTCTGGGTATGTATGCCACCGATGCCAGTATCTATCAGATCACACCGGTGGCGGTGGTGTTGCCACATAACAATGATGAGGTTAAACAGGCTGTTACTTTTGCCGGAAAACACAATGTGTCCATCCTGCCGCGGGGAGGGGGCACCAGTCTGGCCGGACAGACTGTTGGTGAGGCAATGGTAATCGATTTTTCAAAACATATGAACCGGATCCTCGAATTCAACAAAGAGGAGCGGTGGATCAGAGTTCAACCGGGAATTGTTCTGGATAAGTTGAACAGTGAACTTGCCCCTGAGTGGCTGCACTTTGCACCCGATCCGGCAACCTCCAGCCGGGCTAATGTCGGCGGAATGGTCGGCAACAATTCTTCGGGAACCAAGAGCATTCTTTACGGAAAAACAGTCGATCATGTCCTCGAAGCATGGGTTCTGCTTTCTGACGGAACAGAACTGCAGCTTGGTGAGTGTACGCCGGATGAGTATGAAAAAAGAGCGGAACAGGACAATCGAGAAGGTGAAATCTACCGTAAGTTTCGGGACCTGGTAAAAGAAAACCGTGACGAGATAAAAAAGCGCTTCCCAAAAGTTATGCGCAGTGTCGGTGGTTACAATCTGGACCAGTTCACCGACACGGAAACATGGAATTTGGCTAAACTTGTGACCGGCAGCGAGGGTACCCTGGCTGTTACCCTGGAACTTAAACTGAACCTTGAGCCACTTCCAAAACACAAATCTGTGGTCGTTGTCCATTATGCAACATTGAGCGAAGCGTTGCGATCGGTTGAACCGATGTTGAAGTATAATCCATCGGCAGTCGAGATACTCGACCGTGTAATTCTGACTCTGAGTCATGAAAACCTGACGACTCGCCGCCACTGTCACTTCATTGAAGGTGAGCCTGAAGCAGTTTTGATCGTCGAGTTTTACGGGGATACAGCCGATGAAGTAATGGAACGTTCCGGGAAGATGATCGAAGAGCTTAAACAGAAAGAACTGGGCTATGCCTGGCCCCGGTTCCCCGAGGGCCCCGATTACAATGATGTCTGGCTGGTACGTAAAAAAGGGCTCGGCCTCATGTTGGGGTTGAAAGGTGACAAAAAGCCACTTCCATTCATCGAAGACGCCGGCATTCCGATTGATGTGCTACCGGAATACATCGAATCAGTTCTGGCCGTCTGTAAAAAGCATCATACCGATGTTTCGATGTACGCCCACGCCAGTGTCGGAGTGATTCATGTCCGGCCCATTCTGGATCTGCGTCAAAAACAGGATATCTACAACCTACGCAAAATTGCTGAAGACACATTCGAACTGGTATTGAAGTATGGTGGTTCCTGGAGCGGCGAACACGGGGACGGTCTGGTCCGAAGTGCCTTCAACGAACGGTTTTTCGGATCGCGGCTCTATCAGGCCTTCAAGGAAGTTAAACGCCTTTTCGATCCGGAGAACCGCATGAACCCCGGCAAAATCGTAGATGCTCTTCCGATCGACCAGAATCTGCGATATGGGGATAGTTATACTGATCAGGATATTCAAACCGAATTCCACTACCGCCCCGAAAACGGTTTTCGTCAATCCGTACATATGTGTACAGGAGTCGGTGAGTGTCGTAAAGTATTGGGCGGCACAATGTGTCCCAGTTACAAGGCGACTCGCGATGAGGAACAGTCCACACGAGGCAGGGCCAATGCGTTACGACTGGCGATGTCAGGGCAGCTCG
Source organism: Balneolales bacterium (assembly GCA_007131535.1). Taxonomy (GTDB): domain Bacteria; phylum Bacteroidota; class Rhodothermia; order Balneolales; family Natronogracilivirgulaceae; genus SLJN01. Next base: position 13,011 of record SLQI01000110.1, read on the forward strand.
ACGGGAACGACCTGACGAGTGATCGCCTCCGTGAAGTGCTTGATCTATGTATCTCCTGTAAGGCGTGTAAATCGGAATGTCCAAGTAATGTGGACATGGCCAAAATGAAAAGCGACGTATCACAGATGTACTATGATCGCCATGGCATCTCACTGCGGGATCGGCTAATACGAGATTCTTCCAAAGCAGCCTCCCGACTGTCCGCTCCTTTCGCCGCTCCGATTAATTACCTGCAGCGGACTCGCCTCTTTCGTTTTATCCTCCAGGCAATAGCCGGAATGGATAAACGCCGGGTCCTTCCGAACTACGCTTCCAAGCCGTTTCACAAATGGTATGCGCAGAACTCCAACGGCAACGCCAGCAAAAAGAGAAAAAAAGTCGTGCTTTTTGCTGACACCTACATGAATTATCACGAGCCGAACATCGGCATCTCCGCATTAAAACTGCTTGAATCCTGCGGATATGAAGTAATCCTGGCCAACCCCGGATGCTGTCAGCGACCGAAGATCTCCCACGGTTTTCTCCGGGATGCCAAAAAGGAAGGTGCAAGCACACTCGAAGGGCTCAAACCATATTTAGATGAGAGCCTGGAAATACTGGTCTGCGAGCCGAGCTGTGCTTCTGCCCTGAATGACGATTTCCCGGATCTGGTGGACGACGAAAATCTGGCCGCGCAGCTTAAAAAGCAGGTGCTCAAGATCGATGTATTTCTGGCTCGGGAGATTGAAGCCGGTCGTATAGATGCAAAGTTTGAGGCTGAAAGTGATCTGATGATTCATGGTCATTGCCACCAGAAAGCCCTTGACGGTACCGGGGGAGTTAAAAGCATCTGTGAGCAGACCGGCCGGAATGTCCGGGAAATCCAGTCGGGCTGCTGTGGTATGGCCGGATCCTTCGGCTATGAAAATGAACACTACGACGTCTCCAGGAAGATCGGCGAAGAAATTCTATTCCCCGCAGTGCGATCGATGGACAATGACCTGGTGGTAATAGCTGACGGTTTCAGTTGTCGCCATCAAATCGAACATTTTACCGGAGTAAAACCGAAACACTGGCTGGAGGTTATTTCTGTACGGGAAACCACAAACAAGAAGGATATGAGCAGGCCTTGAATGCATATCGTTTAGAGGTGTAGAGCCTGACCTGTACGACATATGAAAGTAGTCCCAACCACCTAACGCTAAGACAACCGTTTTATGTCCTTAACCATGCTTGCTATTCTGGCGTTTTTACCCATTCTGCTAGGTGGTGTACTATTGATCGGCTTCCGGATTCCCGCAAAATACGCTATGCCAGCCGTGCTGGTAAGCACTATCCTTATCTCCCTCTATTTTTGGGAATTTTCGGCGTTGAATATACTGGCCTCCGCCATTGAAGGCCTTTTCATTACCTTTGACATCATATATATCATTTTCGGCGCGATTTTGCTGCTGAACCTGTTGAAGTACTCCGGTGGAATCCGGGTCATCAGGCAAAGTTTTGCCGACATCAGTCCCGACCGGCGGGTTCAGGTTGTAATCATCGCCTGGTTGTTCGGTTCTTTTCTGGAAGGAGCAGCGGGATTCGGTACACCGGCGGCAATCGTAGCTCCGCTACTATTGGCTCTGGGCTATCCGGCATTGGCTGCGGTAATGCTCGGCTTGATGGTCCAGAGTACACCGGTCACTTTCGGGGCCGTCGGTACACCTATCATGATCGGCGTGCAAGGTGGCCTGGATAGCGCACGTTTCGAGGCTAATCTGGCGGCCGCCGATGCCGGAATGATGGAGTATCTGATGGTCGTAACCTCTCATGTAGCAATTTTTCACGCCATTGCCGGAACTATTATGCCAACACTGATGGTCATGATGATGACCCGGTTTTTCGGCAAAAACCGGTCATGGGAAGAAGGACTTTCCATTTTTCCGTTTGCACTGTTCGGCGGGTTGGCTTTTACTATCCCTTATTTGCTTACCGGCTTGTTTCTCGGTCCCGAATTTCCATCACTGATCGGGGCTCTTATCGGCCTGATGCTGGTAACTTTTGCAGCAAACCGTGGGTTTTTGATACCAAACAATCATTGGGAGTTCCTTCCCCGAGAGGAGTGGCCCGCCCGGTGGATGGGAACTTTGAACGTTCGCAGTGAGGAGAATACTACCGGCGAAAGTGAACACAGCCCTGGAACGAGCGAAGAGGATTCCGGTAATAGTGAACCAGACCCTGGCAAGCCTGATCTCATCAGGATGACCCAACTCACGCTAACACGTGCCTGGATGCCCTATATGCTTTTGGCGATCATACTGGTGCTCAGCCGGCTGCATCAGCTTCCGATCCGGGAGGCAATGTTGAGCGTACAGATTTCCAGGAATGAGATCTTTGGTACCTCCATTTCAGCTTCCAGCACCCCTTTGTTTCTGCCGGGTACTATGTTGCTGATTGTGGTCGCAATCAGCATTTTCCTGCACCGGATGCATGCACGGGCTGTCCGTTTAGCCATTAACGACAGTGCCCGTATAATTCTTGGAGCAGGCTACGTGCTCATATTCACTATTCCGATGGTACGAATCTACATCAATTCCAGCATCAATGATATCGATCTCGAAAGTATGCCGATTGTCATGGCTGAATGGGTGGCCGGCAATGTGGGGAGTGTGTATCCATTTTTTGCCTCGATTATTGGCGGACTTGGGGCATTCATTGCAGGTAGCAATACGGTCAGCAATCTGATGTTCAGTCTATTCCAGTTCGGCGTAGCCGACAACCTTTCCGTTTCCACATCTGTGATGGTCGCCCTGGGTGCCGTTGGTGCAGCGGCCGGAAATATGGTGGCGATACACAATGTGGTCGCCGCATCCGCAACAGTCGGTTATCTGGATAAGGAGGGCGAAGTACTCCGGTTGACCATTTTGCCGACCATATATTAGCTGTTGATGGTCGGGATTCTGGGATATATAGCCATCGAATGGCTGAATTACACGGATTTAATGATGTAACGATTTCTATTGTCGCTGCATCAGGTGCGTGGAGCGCTAACCGCCGATACCCTCAACAATACACAGTTCAACTTCGTCATTCGGAAGCGTGCTCAAAACATGTTTCATCAAAAACGGTCCGGAGACGTATTATTCTGGGTGAAACCACACACCCGTATGAACACCGGTTCCGGTGGTACGTGACACGGCACTCCCTGGGCATACGACGCCCATGCTTCACTGATTTTTTACGGGTACGAGGTTTCACCTGGAGAGTCTTTCGAACGGATATATGTTTCCGACATCGCCTCTACAATATCGGTAACACTGAATATACCTTATCACAGCGACAACGTCGGCAATCCGTTAAATGAAATCATTTACGATTAGCATAAACTCACCTTGCCACCAAATTCTTCAAGACTATCTAACAACGGTTACACCTGGGGGCCAGGCGTAGTCACGCCATAGCCGATCAATCTGCGCGGGGTCAGGTTCGCCGTCGTAGGTTATAAACCGGTACCGGGCCACATAAGGCGATCCCGGTTCAATAGTCATCTCACCCAGCTGGGTGGGGGCATAATTGAAAAAGGGTTCGTTCGGATGGATGCGCATGGGCTGTGGAAAGCGGTAGTTCGACGGATGTC
>SLQI01000214.1 GCA_007131535.1 Balneolales bacterium
ACAGGGAGTTCTCGAAACGCTGGATGGGTATCAGCGACGAAATGTACGAGCAAATATCGACAGCGACCTTACCGATGATTTAACTATAGGGTTTCGGGGTAATTACACTTGGTCTGAAAGAGATCATGTCCCGACCGGCTCCGGCTCTCCGTTTTTTGGGTTGGCATTTGCGCTTCCTGAGATCAATATGCTGGAAGAAGATGAAGATGGTCGAGTCGTGGTTAACCCCGAAGGGGTAGCGATTGAGGAAAACCCGATGTATGAAACCAAATTCAATGACCGCAGCCAGAAGAGGCAGAGAATTCTGGGAAGTATTACGGCAGACTGGAATCTGACCGACTGGTTTGCCCTTTCCGGAGATATCAGCTACGACCGATCCAATCGGAATAACCGCTATTTCTACCCGCATTTCTGGGATCAGATTGATCAAAACCAATACCCCGGTGGTGGTATTTGGGAGTCTCAATCCCACGATGAGGCTATCAATGCAAGTGCTGATGCCGTTTTTAGCCAGGATTTCGGAGATCTGCGGACCACAACCCGTTTAAGATGGTTGATTGAAAACCAGGATTTTGAATATCTGCAGACCGATGGTAATGATTTTGCTGTAGAGGGCGCTCCGACTTTCGGGAATCTGGATCAGGATAATGTAACCACGACTTCCGAATCGCAAACTGTGCGTGCCGAAGGGTATTTTGCCATTACCAACCTGAACTATGACAATCGCTACATTGTGGATGTACTCGGACGCCGGGACGGAAGTTCACTTTTCGGTGCCGATGCCCGCTGGAATAACTACTACCGTACCAGCTTTTCCTGGAATGTTTCAAATGAAGAATTCTTTAATGTAGCTGCCATAGATGACTTAATCTTCCGTGCCTCCCGGGGAACTTCGGGTAACCGGCCCACATTTTCTATGCAATATGAAACCTTTAATGTTTCAGATGGCTTCTTGAGCAAAGGAGTGCTGGGTAACCGGGAGCTTGTACCTGAAACAGCTACTGAAACTGAAATCGGTATTCAGCTCAGCTTTCTTGATCGATTCCTGCTGGAAGTTACCGCTTCGCGCAATGTGATTGATGATCAGCTCTTATTGATCGATCAGCAAGCCGTTCAGGGATTTTCACAACAATGGCAAAATGCCGGTACACTTGAAACCGACGCTCTTGAAGCCAGCTTGAATACCATCCTGGTGGATACGGAGACCACGAATCTCTCAATGAATATCAACTACGACCAGTTTACCAGTACGGTAACCCGGTTTGATGCACCTCCGCATCGCTATGGAACCGGTGGTGGTTTTGCAGCTTTCGCTCAAGCCAGTGACGTATTTATGTACAAAGAAGGTGAAGAGTTCGGTACATTTTACGGAACTTTGTGGGCTACAGATGAGTCTACCCTGCCCTATAATCTGCAGGATTATGCTAACTACTTCGACGTTAACGATGACGGATATATGGTTCCGGTCGGAGATGGTGGCACCTGGAGAGATGAGCAATGGGGTGAAACTGTTGAAGTGGGAGGCCAGTCCCTCGATTGGGGTATTCCCGTTGCCTATGTTGATGAAGATGGAGACGATTTCCACCGACTGGGTAATGCCATCCCGGATTTCAACCTATCCCTCTCAACCCGCCTGACTCACCGAAACTTCGGTCTGGACATGTTGTGGGAAGGCCAGTATGGAGGGAAAATTTATAACCATACCCGGGCATGGGCATTCCGCGATGAGCGCCATGGCGAGTTTGACCAGCGTGGCAAACCGGAAAATGAGCGTAAGCCGCCAGCATATTATGCCCAGCTTTACAATGTAAACAGCTCCAGTGCTCACTTTGTTGAGGACGGAGACTTCATTAAGCTGCGAGAACTTTCGCTCAGTTATCAGATCGGCCAGGAAGCCCTCAGCGGGTTGTTTGGTGAAGCGGTCAACTATATCAACTTCAGAGTTTCCGGACGTAATCTGCTTACATTCACAGAGTATACCGGTTTTGATCCTGAAGTCGGTACCACCGAGTCCAACCACATCCGGTTTGACAGCTTCAATTATCCAAATTACCGAACAATAACCGGCAGCGTAGAAATTCAATTCTAATTTAGTAACAGAGTATTTATATGAATTTACCCATTAAAAGCTTACTGGGAGTATGGTTCATGGCTCTTATCGCATCCGGATGTATGGATTTGGATGTTGATAACCCCAATGAACCGGCAACTGATGATGTCCTTGATACTTCCTCCGATATCGAATCATTCGGAGGTGATCAATACCTCCAATGGTGGAACGGAACCCAGAAATCATATCCGGGTTATACCATGTCCGTTATGGGACAAGAGCTTACCTCATCCTGGGGTAACTTTGGAAAATTTGATCTGGGTCGTCAGCCCCGCGAAGCATTTGTTAATACCCAGGATTATGACTACAATCCATTGGTGGAGTCTCCGTGGAGTAATCTTTATGCCACGGTTAGCAATTCCATAGATGTGATCAGAGCTATCCGGTATGATGATGATTTCGAGCTGGAAACTCCGGGGGCAGAAGAACGCCTTGAAGCTTTTGTTACATTTACAAAAGGCCTGGCATACGGCTCACTGGCCAACCAGTTCGATCGGGCAATGTTAGTTGATGCAGACTCTGAGCTGCAGGATGAAGATGGGATAGCCGTAAATTTTCCTCCGCCGGACGAACCTAACTATAAAGAGGTTCTGGACTTTGCGCTGGAAAAGTTGTCCGATGCTCAGCAGATGATCGATGACAACCCTGAGATGCTGGATATCCCGGATAGCTGGATGCTCGGTGGCCCTGATCTGACACCGGCTGAATTTTCTCAGTTGATTAATTCCTACAAAACCCGCTTTGTTTTGATGAACGCCAGAACTCCCGATGAAAGGGATAACCTGGATGTGACACAGGATCGGGATGTTGACTGGAATGATATTATCAATTGGGTCGAAAATGGCTATCGGGATGATCTTATCATGCAGGCTGATGGCAGTCTCCGATGGGGGCATCACACCAATCTGATAAATGATCCGATCTGGTTCCGGGTTAACTACGAACTGATTGGCCGGAAGGATGAATCCGGTGAATTCCAGAACTGGCTGGATACCGATATTCACGACAGAAGCGCAATTACCCTCGATACACCTGATGAGCGAATTGACGGTGAAGTGGGGTATATCGCAAATGCAGGGGCGCCGTTTCATGACCCTGCAAGAGGTACCTACTTCTTGTCGAATTATCAGTTTGTACGAAATTTTGCAAGCTATGCTGACGGAAATGTAGGCCCGATGCCTCACATGTATTCAACCGAAATGGATATGTACCTGGCTGAAGCCCTGCTTAGAACGGACGGTGATACCGACGAAGTAGCTGCACTGATAAACCAGACCCGGGAAGATGTAGCCGGCCTTGATCCGGTCAGTGGAGACGATAGCTATGAAGAACTGTTCAATGCCATGCGTTATGAGTTTGAGCTCGAAACAATGGGCTCTTACGGAGGTATGGCCTATTATCACAAGCGAGGCTGGGGCCACCTTGAAGGCCGCGATTACGGCGGACTTCCGGAAGGTACTCCGCTTCATTTTCCTATCCCCGCTCTTGAAATTGAAGGTATCCTGGAAATGGAACCGTATACATTCGGCGGACAGGGTGATGATGAATGGGGCGCCGGCTCTCAATCCATTAACGGCCAGTTCAGCAGTGATCAATTTGAGCGGATCCGCCGAGCAATGCAAGCGGCCGAAGTTAAGGAACCGGAGCTTAAATAATATAGACTTAGGTTAGTTAATATCTTTTCGCTGAAAAGATGACCTCAGGGCCCGCATCGAAATCTCGGTGCGGGCCTTTTTTTTACCGCGGATCTGCACGGATAAAAACGGATTGTATGGGCTAAGTGTAAATTACACTAAGTCCGGAAAGAAGTGGATGACGACCGAACATAGCCCTGCCACAGGCATAGGCGATCGTTGCGGTACAAATGGTCGGGGGTACGAGGCCCACCCGCCACCCAACATCCGGAGATAAATCGATGTACCTGCTTTAAATGGCCGCCGGAGGATGCAAGGGAAAGCGTCGGCCATCTAAGGCGCGAGGACGCGGGGGTGATAGTGGGCCGGTGTAGGGGATCTGCAGGTAGTCGGAGGAGAGGTGCACTCGGCCCGCGTTTTGGTTCTTGGTAGACTTCTGTCACTTTCTCAACAGTGCCACCGAAGGTGGGATTAGCAACTCGGGTTGACGGTTAAATTTTCAGGTTGCGAATTCAATAATTTACTTTTTAGCTATCCTATAAGTGAAATTTAATTAGTTGTTTATGCCATTAGGGGGCGGGAACAACAACGGGTAACTGAGTAGATTAGAATCGAATTCAGGTATGAAGTGAACGGTATTAAAATGTAAAATATGGTTAACTTTTTAATACTTGGGATATAGAAATTCTATTCAAATAGATTACAATAAAAGAAAACAGCAAAAATAAGCCCACGAATTGCAAGGTATATCACTACAATGTTAAAGTATTGTTATGGGGAAAGAGTTTTTTTGAGAGGAAATTAACATATTTTTACATTTTGACATTCTATGCAAATCTGCTGTTTTTATTAATCATAGGCTAATTGTGTACTGAGTTGTAGTCCAATTATGTAAAAATATTTTAAATATTATGTTAAGTTTGA
>SLQI01000366.1 GCA_007131535.1 Balneolales bacterium
AACCGCAGAGGCCGCCTGTCCCGAATCCGGATTCAGATATCGCCTCGAAAACGAAACCGTCCGCTGCCTGGATCTGGATGAAGAAGCGCCGTTACCCGAAAATCTCGCTGCGGGACAACAAAGCTACCGTCAGTTTAAATAGTGTCTGTAAGAAAACGCCAATATTGGCTTACCGGGTTTTGTAAGGTGGCAGGGTAGAAAGTTAATCTAACTGATCCCTGACGCACTGCCCAACTGAACCACTGATCACCCCGGTGCCACGGTATGATCCCGGATAAATTTCCTCGCGGCCCAGCGGCTGCCAAATAAGCCGAGCAACACGGCAAAAAGCGCCGCGCCGCCGAGGGTGTAATACCAATAATCAAACGGCCAGCTCATGACGCCTACTTCGGGGAGGTAGTAGGGTATAACATGTTCAAAGGTAAGCCAATGTAAAACAGCGGCAACCCCACCTGCAATTACTCCCTGAAAAAATCCTTCCACCACAAACGGGCGGCGGATGAAGCCGTTGGTAGCTCCCACCAGTTTCATTGCTTTGATCAAATCCCGCTTGGCATAGATCGTCAGGCGGATGGTGTTGAACACCAATACCACAGCGGTTAACAGTATCAGCAGGCCGACGGCTGCTCCGGCATAGATCATCGTTTCCATGCGGTCTTCGAGCAGCTCAACCAGATATTGGTTGTACACAACATCATCCACTCCCCGGTATCCTTCAATTTGTGAAACCAAAGCCGCAACCTCCTCACTGCCGGTACCTTCCTCGATCTGAATACGGAATGATGCCGGTAAAAAACGCAAATCAGCCAGACTTTCACCTTCGGCCCCGAATTCTTCCCGGAAAATTTCGGCCGCATCATCTTTACTTATGTATTCGACCTCATCTACGCCCGACAGGTCTGAAAATTCACCACGGAGCTGATCAACCCGCTGATCGCTCATATCCACGAGAAACACATCAATTTCAATCTGGGCACGCATAGCCTGTGCAACTTCGTATCCGTTCCAGGCAAGTCGAAAAAGGATACTCAGCATCAGCACAGAGATGATCAACGCCACGATACTGGTGACGGAAGCCAGCCGGGTGCGTTTAAGCCCCGCAAAACCTTCTTTGACGATATAACTTAAACTCATGATGCGGTCAGCTTAATTTCTGAGTATCCATTGAAGTCCGAATCGCAATCTCCTCTCATTCATAGGATGAAGGGCCTGTTCAAAATAACCAGGTTGAACTATCTCATCCAACACATTTTCGTACCGGAAGCGGAAAATCACATTTCGTACGCGGGCGCTGAGTTCTACATCAAGACGTACAAACGGTGGTATTTCTTGCTCGAAAGAATGAGGATCCCAATAATCCATCTCCGGATGGTAGGTACCCGTCTGATAAGCAAAAGGGGAAAACCAGGAAATCACCCCTCCCTTAAAATAGGCTGCGCGATCAAAAACATAGTTTTGATAGTGGGCTGAAAAACGGGTCCAGCTTCTGAAACCGGAATCATTGAGAGTTTGCAGGACAGGATCCGGCGTATCCGAAAAATAAAACTGGGAGGTCAGTGATAGCTCGGTAGTAAGGTGATCTCCGTAGTACCCCATGCTGCCGGAGCCGGACCAGCTTTCGTAGTACCCCGTTTGCTGAAATTCATTGTCCTCGTTGATGAGAATCGGCTCCCGGATTTGCTTCACCTGCGCATTGCCTTTCATACGAAACCGGAACTCCGGGAATAATATTACCCCGCTTTCGGCTCTCCGGTGTTCTTCATTGCTTAAGCCGGGATTGCCCTGTACAGCATCTTCATTTTCGTTGTACCAGTACATTTGCTGGGGAGTGGGCATAACCTCACCAAAGCTGACCGCTCCGTCCAATGCAATAAACCTACTTAGCGGCAGCTCAATACCGGCTCCGACCTGGCCGGCCAATTGATCGTCGGAACGCCAGGCCCATTCGCCCCATCCGTCTAATCGAAGCCGGGAGAGCAATGGCAGCGCCCACCTGATCCGCGCTTCGGCATCATACCAGCCTCGCTTGATCAACCCTTCACCGGGATCGGAAACCCGGCCTGAATACTCACCGGTTGCTTCCAGATCTACCTCCAGATCGCCAACCGGACGGGTGTGGTATCGAGCTGCAATTCCATTAGTATGAACCCGGTATAGCGTGCTGTCGGTACTGCTGTAGAAGAAGCGTCGGTTACGATGGCGGTAGCCGGTAACCTGCGCGTTTACCTGTGAATCAACATCCGGGCGGTGGTACATGGAGGCTTTGTAAGTTGTATGTCTAACGGATGATCGGGCATTATTCCATATCGCGGTGGCATTAAACGGCTGAAACGGAAATGTGAACATATCATCCATCAGGTAGCCCCCGGGTTCATCCATTTGAAGGCCGTTGTACAGAATCATGCCCCTCAGAATATAGCGATCATTTAAATGGTAATTGGCGCTCCCCCAGGCTTTTCTGCCCAGCATAAAATTCTGCGGATAGCCGGATTCCTCCAGCTTCCCCCAGTAACCGGCCTCAAGATTCAGCTTCTGGGAAATATTCTGGGTCAAAAAACCTTCCACACTGCGGTACTCGTCTCCGGTCTGTTCAAGCGTTACCTGGGTTAACGGCCGGGTTACATAAAAACGCCGCATTTCAAACCGATTATCATATCTTATGCCGCGGGTATGCTCTTTGAATGAAAGAAACCGGTAATGCGGCAGCCGGTTAGGATTCATCATTCCGGTAACCCGGTCGTTCACCGAGACCGGTCCCCAGAACGATCGCTGGTGGCGCGGGTCATGACCTTCCACTAAAGCCGCATCATTTCGACCGATCAACCCGAGGCGATAGGTAATGCGACCCGGTTGCCGAAAATGCCATTCGGTGGGATTCTGCAACATTTCCCAGCGAAGAAGGCTGTCATTCAATACCTCATTAAATCCGGTTTCCGGGGTGATGGAATAGGGCTCCACTTCTTCGACATCCTCCTCATCAGCCTCCGGATCCTCCTCCGCCTGTTCAACTTCATCGGGCGGGTCCTGTGGCGGATCGAGCGTATCCGCAGGTGCTGCCAAAAAAGTGAGAATAATCCACGTTATGGTCATCATACCCATATTCACCGGGCAGCCTCTGCATATTCCGGTTGAAGTCCGTAGGGCATCGTGCTGATTCCGCTCAACACCCGCCTGATCACATCCAATGTAATTACAGAAGCTCGCTGTTTATTCACTTTCCGATCTTTAAATAGCATCAGTTTAAGCGCAAAATGACGATGGGCATCGTAATACCCCACCCACACTGTTCCCACCGGCTTGTCGGGCGTTCCGCCGGATGGCCCGGCCACTCCGGTTGTAGAAACGCCGACATCGGCATTTAGTTTTAAAGCCGCCCCTTTTGCCAATTCCAGCGCCGTTTCTTTGCTGACGGCTCCGTAGTGATTAAGCGTAGCTTCATCAACCCCCAACAACCCGACTTTTGAATCATTGGAATAACAGTTTACTCCACCCTTATACCACGCGCTGCATCCCGGCACTTCCGTAATCAGGTTGCTCAGATAGCCGCCGGTACAGCTTTCGGCTACGCCCAAAGTTTGGTCGTTGACTGATAACAACTCCCCCACTGTTGCCGCAAGACTTCCATCCTGCCGCATGGAAAAAATGTGTTCCTCCGCCTGATTTTCAATATAATCACCCGCCGGAGTAATTTTTTCATCTGCTTGTTTTTCATCCCGGGCATACACCGACAGCCGTAAGGTTATTACCCCGCCGCCGGGAAGTGAAGCCACATTGAGGTTGGTTCCGTTCGTAAACTGATCAATTTCCGGAATGACTTCATCACCCAAGGTACTCTCACCAATGCCCGCTATCTTATAGTACCGTGAGAAATAACGGGGATGATCGGGAAACAGGCGTTCCAGCCGAGGCAGGATTTCATTTTCAGTGAGGTGTTTCATCTCAGCCGGAACTCCCGGCAGCACGGCCAGATACCGCCCTTCTTTTTCAAACCACATTCCGGGAGCCGTACCCCGCTTATTGAACAGTACCTCACATTGATCCGGCACATACGCCTGCTCGATGTTGGATTCACTCACCGGGATATTTCGCTGAGAAAGTACCGATTTGATATGATCAAGCGTAGGCTGATGCAATACCGGCTTCGCATTGAATTTCTCATACAATACACTTTTGGTGACATCATCTTTGGTAGGGCCGAGTCCGCCGGTAACAATTGTAACCGAGGCTTTGGCGAGCCCATGTTCAATGGCACTGCGAATATCGGCGGGGCGGTCGTCAATCGTCAGAATTTGATCGCACTGAAACCCTGACGTAGTCAGCATCCGGCCGAGCCAGGAGGCGTTGGTATTTACGGTGTCCCCAATCAGCAGCTCCGTGCCGATGGTAATAATGTGTACGTTCATTTGGATTAACTTTCCTGAACCGGTAACGATCTGTCGTTCAAACGCACAGAATATACGAAATAGCGAATAGAGCGCATGCAGTTACTTAGTACCTGAGTTCGATTAAATCATTTGTTCAATCCACTTTTGTAAACGCTTGTGATTTGGGTGCTTATATTATCCTTTCGTCCTTTTTGATTGATCCCCACAGGGACAGGCAAAAAGGACCAAAAAATCACCGGCTGATCGATAAAAAGCCGTCAAATCGATTC
>SLQI01000420.1 GCA_007131535.1 Balneolales bacterium
CTCTGCGTATTACACGGCGTTCTCTGCGGTTTCAAAAAGCAACCAGCCTTTGCCTGATAACAACTTCCATATCTTCTGCCAGATCGTTAGGAAGATCTGCGAAAGTCGTGATATCAACCGGAAGACCGGGGTTCTGGCGGCGTATCTGAAAAAACTGAAGAGTGCTGAGGAAGTCAGGCTGGCAGCGCAGTTTCTCGGCGAAAGGGCTATGCCGGCGTCATCAGGAAAGAAAAAGCGGACAGCTCACCGTACCCTGGCTATGGCGGCCTGCCGGTTTTGCGAAATCGATTATGAGAAAGTATTCCGGCCATGCAAGGCGGCCGCCGGCTGCACAATCGAGACCATAGAAAAGCTCATGGCAAATCTTGATACCGCCCGTGCAAAACGTGCTTCAAGATCTGTTTCACTGGGAGAGATGCAGGCATTTTTTGAATCCATTTCAGCAGCCCGAACCCGTGCCGAAAAAGAAGAGCAGTTATTACAGCAGTGGAAAATCCTCACCCCGCTTGAAATCCGGTACAGTCTGCATTTGCTGTATCCGGAGTCGCTCCAAACCGGGTTGGAAACAAACGACCTCATCAACAGTCTGGCATCGGCGTATAACCAGAAGCCTGAACGGGTTCGCCGTGCTTATGAACTGACCCGCGATATCGGCAAAACCGCAGAGCTATGCTTCAACGGAGAGCCCGGTTCTGCTGATTTCCGCATGTTTCGCCCCGTTTCATTTATGCTCGCCACCCCGTCGAATGACAGATTAACACTGGATGAGCAGCACGATTTTGTCGCCGAAGATATGCTTGAAGGCGCTCGGTGTCAGCTTCACATAGGCGGGGCTGACATCAGACTCTACTCCAGGGATCTTCGGGACATCACACAGACCTTCCCGGATGTGATACAAACCCTCACCTCAAATCAACCCGGAAAAGCAGTCTTGGACGGCATGCTCTCGGTTTTTCGGGGTGATGAAATGTTACCGGGTTCCTTGTTGCGTCTCCGACTGGAAAGTAAACAACCCTCCCGTGAGCTGATGCAACAGTACCCGGTCCGCTTTGTAGCTTTTGATCTTATTTATACCGAAGGCCGTTCACTTTTTGAAGTGCCCCTTCAGCAACGACGCAACTTACTGTCGGAAATCAGCCGCACGTATTCCATTCCTATAACACGTTGGCATCGGATCGACCGCCGGCACACCCTCAACCATCTCCTGGATGAAACGTATGCCCGCGGAAATGACGGACTGATTCTAAAGCGCACAAACACCGGATATACCCCCGGCCAAAGGAGCACTGATTGGCTGAAAGTCAGAAAACCGGCCGGAAAGCTGAATACGGTCTTGATGTATGTTCATGCCGATTCCGATAACCCGAGCCAACCGTACCGGGAGTTTACCCTTGGGATAAAAGTGGCTGACGACGTGCGCTATGAAGAAGAGTTTATTCCCATAGCAAAGGTGCAGCCTGATCCCAATAAAGTAGAAGTTAGTCATCTTCATAATGAGATTCGCGAACTTGTGGTGGAGCGATTTGGCACCACTTATGCGCTTAAGCCCGGTATCGTCATGGAAACGGAGTTTGAATCGATTACCCCCAACCCACGCACCAAAGCGGGTTATACGCTGTTGCGGCCCCGGCTTCAAACCATCCGGAAAGATCTGGCACCGGACGACTGCAACACCCTCAGCGAAGTGGAATCTCAATATCACGCAACCCACCGGCAGAAACAAGAAGCCCCCGATAGAAGCCAAGCGCTGGTGGCAGTGATCAGTTATCAGTGATCAGTGTGTCAGTGTGTCAGTGTGTCAGTGTGTCAGTGATCGGTGATCAGTAACCAGTAACTGACAACCACCTCTGCGAGCTCTGCGTATTACACGGCGTTCTCTGCGGTTTCAACCAGTAACCAGCACCCAGCAACCAGCAACCGGTAACCACCTCTGCGAGCTCTGCGCATTACACAGCGTTCTCTGCGGTTTCAACCAGTAACCAGCACCCAGCAACCAGTAACCGACAACCACCTCTGCGAACTCTGCGCATTACACGGCGTTCTCTGCGGTTTCAACCAGTAACCGGAACCCTAATTACTCAATACTACATCGCATACCCGGTCGATTTCTTCCTCGGTCAGGTCGTAATAGAGGGGGAGGCGAATCAGGGCTTCGGTAAAATGCTCGGCGTTAGGTAAGCTTTGGCGTTTATGATGATTTCGGTAATAGGGGGAGTCATGCAGAGCCTGATAGTGAAATGCGGCCTGAATGCCATGGGTGCAGAGTTTTTCAATCAACGCCGAACGCTGCTGTCCGTCTTCGCAGGTAAGATAATAAATATGTCCGTTATGCTCGGCACCATCGGGTACGACCGGGCGTCGAATACCCTTTCGCTCGACCCCTTCCAACTGCTGATGATAGCGCTCCCACAAAGCTTTGCGCTGCCGGGTTACGGCTTCGGCTACTTCCAGCTGAGGCTGCAAAAAAGCGACCGTCAATTCCGAAGGCAGATAACTGGAACCGATATCCACCCAGCTGTATTTATCGACCTCTCCTCTCAGAAATGCGGACCGGTTGGTTCCTTTTTCACGTATGATCTCAGCCCGTTTAGCGATATCCTTGTCACGCACTATCAATGCCCCGCCTTCTCCGCAGTGAACATTTTTCGTCTCGTGAAATGAAAGCGCCCCGTAGTGTCCTATACTTCCAAGCGCTTTACCTTTGTAATAAGCGTGGACTCCCTGTGCCGCATCTTCAATAACTACGAGCCGGTGTTTATGCGCTAACTCCAGTATCCGCTCCATATCGCATCCCATCGCTGCGTAGTGTACTACCACTATGGCCCTGGTCCTGGGAGTGATTAATGCTTCCAGCTCATCGGCATCCATATTGGGATGATCCGATCGGCTGTCGGCAAATACGGGTGTGGCACCCCGCATCACGAAAGCATTAGCGGAAGAAACAAACGTATAAGACGGGATAATCACTTCATCACCCGCACCAACCTCAGACAGGATCGCCGCTATTTCAAGCGCTTGGGTGCAGGAAGGGGTCAACCATACAAAAGGGAACTCATAGCGTTTATGCAAGTACTCCTGTAAACCGGCTGTAACAGGACCATCACCCGAATAATATCCCTGCCGGATGACTTCTCCTATCGAATGCTCTTCCCTGCCTGTAATCAGAGGTTTGTTTAGTGGAATATGATACACGACCCTTAACTGTTAACCAAATCTTCACTTAGAAGGTCTTTTCGAACTCAACTTTTTTGATCAAATCACATCAATACACAACGAGTAACTGCGATTTCCAAAAATATAAATATAGGAGTCTAATTGAATTCAGACTTGATCACCCTGCTCAAAGATGCGCATTCTGCTCACCCTCATATTACAGGATAAACATAACTACTCTTCCAATGCAATCCAAAAATAAATCTTTCACAATTGGCATATATGCCCCTTGAATCCTGGTTCAGGCATTTAAAAAAGTGGTTAGAACCGGATTGCAATATACAGTCCTATTAGGTTATGGAAACGAGTTTACGTCTGGTATCGTTGCATGTTCTTCTAAAAAAGATCCCTGAGTAATCGAAGGGATGATAATTTAATTAAAATTCATAGAGTTTATAAACTCTTAAGTCTGATTAATTCTTTCCGGCTCAAGAATCTCACGAAACTCTTGCTGAAGCGATCGGGTTTTATCTTTGGCGTACCAACGGTGAATCTGTTCGGCTATCTCACTGTATTCGACGCCCTCTTCCTTCAGCTTCAGCAGCAGCTTTTGGGCATCTGCCGGTCTCGCCCCCCAAACCCATAACTCCTCCAGAGTATCGCGATCCAGGGCAATGAGTTTTGGGATTGAACGGGCTCCGTTGGTCAGGTAGCGATCCATGATTTCGGGATATTCATCGCGCAGAATCAACTTCAGCTCAATGTTTTCCGAATGCTCCGCCATCTTATTGATGGTGGGCAGGTTTTGCGCAACATCACCACACCAACCTTCAACCAGGCACAACCAGACCTGCGGTTGATCGATACGGTCGAGCGCCTTTTTCAGCTCTTCCTGAAGCTCCGGCTTTTTCTCGAGCCGTTTCATGCGGTGCGCATTCATTCGGGTATACTCTACAAGCGCTTCCGATTGATTTTCGCCGGTCGTCTTTCCCTGCTCAAGCAGCTCATCGAGATACGACCGAAACTGCCAATAGGTGTATGCGGAATTAATAATATCACGGGTGATTAAACTCATAATGAAATAATAATTTATAATTGTGAAATGCTGCGGGTTGATGAAACCAACCTGACAGTTAAGTGCATTAAAATAATAAAATCTGCTACTGCCGGAACGTAACTAAGATGACAAACAGTAGCGAAACGGCTACGGTGGTGAAGCAGTATCCGGATTATTGGGGAAGGTCGGTTACAGTTAACAGTTATCAGTGATCAGTAATCAGTATGTCGGACCAAATCAAAAATCTGCACTCGTTAATCTGATGTCGTTAATCCGCCAATACCAGCATAGATGTCTGAGGTGAATCATAACTGTAAGCCGCCGGCCGTGTGCGTCACCGCACCGGCCCACTATCTACACGCGTCCCCGCGGAATAGGTTGAGGGGCCGACACTATTCTTTTGTATTCCGACAGGCAGCCCGGCAAATCAAA
>SLQI01000073.1 GCA_007131535.1 Balneolales bacterium
ACAGATCTCTCCGTTACGGCTCGATATACACCGAGTCAAGGGGCTTTATCTAAGCCTCGCCTCCAGTCGAGATGACAGTACATGGGGGGGGGGGGAGCGCGGCTTCGCCGCGCGGAGATGAATTCGGCTATAAAAGCATCTCAAATATTTGATAGTTGTACAACAGACACAGCCGGCGGATGCCTGTGGCACGTGTTGTAAGCCGTAATACCTCCGGCTTTCTTCCAGGAGTGCCTCCGCCAACCGGCATGATGACGGATAAATTTTTTAGGCTGCCAATTTCAAAAAACTGATAAACCGTAATTCCAATCTCATCCCACTGCTTGATAAAAATATTGAGCCCTCCCCGAAAAGTCCGGTTTTACAAAGCTATCAAGCCGATTTATCGGGCAATCTCAGGTTGTGAGATCCGGATCAGCAGCTATGCGAACTTTTCGAAGCGGGCTCGTTTATGGAATCGGAAAATTACCGGTCTTCTTTCAGCGCCTGCAGCTCACGTTGAAGCCGGTCAATTTCGGCTTGCTGCTCCTGCATCGCTTTGATAAGGATGGGGATCATCTCAGTGTAATTCAGAGACTTGTACTCCATTATTTCTTCTGAGAATCCTTCAGCAGAGGCGCTCGGACCCGCTTCCGCTACATTTTCTGTTTTATATCGGTGATGATTCACTTTCACCAGTTCCGGCAGAACGTCTTCCACCTCCTGCGCTATCAAACCGAAGTGATTCCGGGTTGATAGCGACATTCCCTTGTACTCACCGTTTCCGCGGAAGTTGTACGTTGCCGGGTTCAGATGCATGATAGTGGACAGCGCATTTTGAATAGGGCGGATATTTTCTTTCAGATTGCGGTCTGAGGTCTGGTTCAGCTCTCCGGTGTAACTGATATCTCCGTTCACTTGTACCCGGCCGTCGAACCAGCCGGCATAATTGTCTCCGTCGCCACTTGCTGAGCCGCGCACTCCCACCGTCCAGCTGCCTTCCGGACCATCGGCGTGGGCACTGACGCCGATATTTTCGACCGGCGAGTTGGAAGACCGCGCATTGAGACCGATATTTGGCGCACTTGCCGTTGCTGTTACCCGGCCTTCCACACCGATATTTATGCGCTCTCCTGCACTGCCCGATACCACACCTTCCACGCCAAGGTTTCCATTGCTGTTACCCTGGGTATAAAACCCGCCGCCGATATTAAACGAGCCGAAAACATCTTCTCCGTTCTCATCTCCAATCGGTACAATCGTTCCGTCGCCGGACCCTTGCGCTACGCCGAGAGTTCCGTAATTGTAGCGGGCACTTGAAACTGCTTGTCCGTACACTGCGATACGGTTCCCGCTGGTGGCATCATGGTTAACGGCAGAACCGAATAACCCGTAGTGTGTACCTGCTCCTTCACCGCTTGCAATACCCTGAATTGCCCGCTGCTGCGCCGTATTCGAGGATTCTGAAAGCGCATTGCCGGAGATGCCGATATTGGGGGTTTCATCCGACCCTTCGGTATCAGCATTAACCCTCAATGCGGTCAATCCACCCGGACCGGTGGAGTTTATGATAAAAGACGTGTCTCCCTCGGCGGTATCCAGGTTGTACTCTGTAAAAACGGGGCTGCCTCCCAGTACATCTTTTGCCACTAACGCATAAGGCACCGATAGCAAACGTGTAGTTCCGAGCGCTTCATAATTACTGCCTCCGTCCGGATCAGCAGACAGCTTCACATAAAAGCTACCTGAAGCCCAGTCGATCGCATCAAAATTATCTTCCGAATTTCCGTCGCCTATTACAAGGTTGATCAACCCGGATTCGGAACTGGTAGTCTCATGCGTTTCGGTATAGGCCGTCTCACCGCTGTCACCGCCTTTCAAGATAGTCACTTTTACAGCCAATTCCTGTGTAACGAGTACTTCGCCGTCGGCATCACGGGCTACGGCCTGAAAACTGAAGCCTCCGGGAACCGTACCTTCGTTATTTTGAATAGCCGTAACCGAAGTTGACGATTGTGGTAACAGATGATGTTCTCCGGGATGCTCATCTATAATTTGATGGCGTTCAGATTGAGCTTTCAGTTCAGAAACCGAAAAGCTGAAAAACAACGCAACGCACAGAACAAGATGCAGACTGGTAAATGTTGATTTCATAACAGGATGGATTGGTGAATGGTTTGTCAGAAAACTCACAGAGTCTCTTTAAAAGCGCCGGGAACAAGACGTGCGAAGTGCAGGTACGGGCGCTTTTGGGGAGTTTTACTTAATAAGTGTCATTTTTTTAGTGTCAATTACCCTGCTTTCGGCAATCAGTCTGTAGACATATACGCCGCTTGCCAGAGTCGAGCCATTGAATTGAAAAGTGTGAGAGCCCGACTGCATTCGGGTGTCAACCAGCGTAGCAACGTGCATCCCTAAAACATTATAAATATCAAGCTGCACATCGGCGGATTCGGGAAGATCGAACTCAATGGTTGTGGTTGGGTTAAACGGGTTGGGGTAGTTCTGCCCAAGCCGGAAAACCAGGGGCACTTCGTCGGTTTCCGCCCCGGTAGGTGAAAAAGCCGGAAGCAGATACGGCTGCATGGCGCTTCCTTTATAAAGGGTGATGGTTTCACCGCCGGCACTTCCGCTCAGCACTTCTCCCACTGTAAAATCAAGCTGCAGGTGGTCGCTATTTGCGGATGCCGATCCGAAAGCAACAATGCCCTGCGCCGAAGCTGAACAGGTCGCGAAAAGGCAAATGAATAACGCGTACAGGAGGGTATACACAAGTTTCATAACAAGGTGATTAATGGATAGTAACACATGCCATGGGAGTGACTTCAAAAAAATCACGCAACAAATCACACGTCACCAAAATCATTAGTTCCCTGTTGTATCTATATAGTGTAATTACACGAATTTCAAATTAGCGCTGAGGAGATTTGCTAAGGGATTAACCGCAATGACGCAAAGAGCGCAAAGGGGGGCGGGTAAATGACAATGATCAAAATTCAAATAACAAAAAAGCTCCTTCCGAAGCTCCACAGGAATCCCTTTGGGAGAATGCCTGTGGCAAATACTCAATTTTTGAAATTCCAAGCGGTTGCCGGGGCTGGATTAGGTAATTGAGTATTGGACATTGGAATTTATTTGAGTTTTGGCACTTGTTATTTGTGATTTTCTCCACTCCCCCCTCATACATTTCTCTGTGCTCCCTCTGTGCCCCCTGTGGTTAAACGGGATTAACCGCAATGACGCAATGGGCGCAAAGCGAAACATTTGTACCTGTAGGTTTGTATTCTGTCAAACAACAAATTTATTGACTGGCAAAAAACAAAATTGTATTTTAGTATCAAACACATTGATGCTATGATATTAAGATCCACATTAGAAGAAGTTGCGCAGGCCCAAAAGAGCAACTTGAATCACCGGGATACGGGTTTGGTTAGGCATCAGCTGGTGAAGTTGCCGGATTTATCAACTCATACACTTATTATATCCGGCATCAGGCGATGCGGGAAGAGCACAGTGCTGCACCAATGGCTGCAGCAACACTATTCGGAAGCATTCTATCTGAATTTTGAAGACCCGCGATTGTTTGATATGGAACTGAATGATTTCACCCGCCTTGATCACATCATAATCGAGCGGAAGCATAAGGTGCTTTTCTTTGATGAAATCCAGGTCATAGATGGGTGGGAGCGATATGTCCGCCAAAAAATGGATGATGGGTTTCAGGTAGTCATAACCGGATCAAATGCCTCGCTGCTGAGCAGTGAGTTGGGAACGAAGTTAACGGGCAGGCACATCACGAAGGAGCTTTTTCCTTTTTCCTGGAAAGAATTCTGCGAATTCAAGTCACTTAAAGAATCGGAAGCTGCACTAAACAGCTACCTGCAGACCGGCGGGTTTCCGGAATTTGTAAAAACCCGAAATGACGATATCCTGCACCAGCTTTTTGAAGATATTTTACTTAGGGACATTGCGGTGCGTTACAGAGTCAAAGATGTTAAAACGCTGCAACAGCTTGCGCTTTATCTGGTTTCGAATGTTGGAAACCTTGTAACGGGTAACAAAATAAAATCGCAATTCGGTATCGGAGCCACCAGTACGGTGATGGAGTACTTCTCCCATCTGGAACAAACATGGCTGCTTCAATTTGTCCCGAAGTTCAGTTATTCAATCCGGAAACAGTCCGTCAATCCCCGCAAGGTATATGCGATAGATACCGGGTTGATAAACGCAAATTCAAAATCATTCACCCATGATCATGGCAGAGTACTGGAAAACCTTGTATTCCTGCATCTGCGCAGAAATTTCAAAAAGATTTTCTACTTCGCGGAAAATGGCGAATGTGATTTTGTGGTTATGGATAAGGAGCAACCGGCAATCATAGCTCAGGTTTGCTATGAGTTAACTCCTGATAACCTTGATCGGGAGCTGAATGGCCTGTTTGAAGCTCTTGATTTCTTTGACATGGAGAAGGGATACCTCATCACCATGAATCAAACTGATCAATTTGACAAGAACGGCAAAATTGCGGAAGTACTTCCCTGCCATCGTTTCTTTAGTTGATGTGACAGAGGTAAACCGCAATGACGCAAAGAGCGCAAAGGGTTTAGGATTGTATGAGTAAAACCCGCTCCCCC
>SLQI01000390.1 GCA_007131535.1 Balneolales bacterium
CCGAAGTCGAAGCCCTGCCCCATGAGCGAGAATATACCGTAATGAGGCCCGACCACTTTGAGCAAAATTTTAATAAACTGGCTGAACAAATAAACCGACTCAATCCGGGCAGAATATTTACCGCCACCATACCCTATATTACGTTATTACCCATCATGCAGCCGGTATTTGAAATCAAATCGGGTACCCGAGAATATGCCGACTTTTACACGCATTTCTGGGTGGATGCCGACTTTTTCGATCCCGGACAGCACCCGCATCTGACCAGAGAGCAAGCCATTGAACTCGATTTGACCATCGACCGTTATAATACCATCATTCGCACGGTTGCAGAAAAATACGGTTGGACCGTCGTTCCGGTTGGCCGCCTGGTTTATGCCGCATCCGTACGGAATCCCCGAAAACACAAACAACCTTATAGTAAAGCTTTTATTGAAGCACTGAAGCACAATGAACGTACCCGTCATCTGGTGATTGATGATATGGTAGAACTGAGCACCGACTTACCGTTAGCCGACAATGAAGGTAAACTGAGCAAAGGGGGGCTTGTAAGTCTTGACGGTATTCACCCGACTACGACAGCATATGGTCATTTTGCAGAGTTGTTCATGAATGTAATGCAGGAGAAAGGGGTATCTTTTAAAAACGATTTTGACTGGGATCGTATCATCAAGGAAGATGAGTTGGTAACGCATCCACCTAAAATCCTGGAGCAGTTCCGACAAGTACAATACTCAATGATGAAAGTATATCAGGGATTTTTCCGTGAAAGCGGTCGAAGGTTCGGAACCAAAGAGCTGCTCACCAGTTTTGACCGGGTCATTTCCTATCTCAAAAAACAAGGGCGTTAATCTGTTTTCTTTCCATCGTAATAATACCCATAGTTTTCTTTAGTTGATACGACATACGAATGGATTCCATATCCCATGCCGACTGCAACCGTCTTCCCTGTAATCCAGGATGAAAAGCGGGATTATCCGGCCTCTTCCGGCACGGGTACCGAGTTTCGGTGAGAAACATTGCCTTAGTGAAAGATGGGTCTTGTCCTATAAACCACCTATGATTTTTTATTTAGATTAATTAAAAATAGCATTGTGTTGTAATTCTGGGGCTCGTAATTTAGAGTGTATCTAAATAAACATGATGCCAGCGATATTATTTAAATGAATCACAATGCTGAAAATATTTACTTTTCTTTCAATATTATTACTCTTGCCTGCAATATTAGCGGCGCAAAATGCAGTAATAGTCGGCACCGTAGCCGACAATGAAGGTGCGCCTCTTTCCGGAGCAACTATTCAGGTTTTGGACACGAACCGTGGGGCTATAACTGATTCTGATGGCCATTTTGCGCTATCCGATCTTGAGCCGGGAGAGTACGAACTCCGTATTAGTTATATCGGATATCGTGCCGAGCGGAAACAGCTGAGGGTAAGTGAAGATGAATCTATACAGCTCGACGTAGCCCTAAGTCAAGACCTATCCATGCCTCAGATTACGGTAATCGGTCGAAGCCCTGAGCAATTTGCACGTATTCCTGGCTCTGCTGCCTCTGTTGATCGCCGGAAAATTGAGCAAATTCAGCCGGTTAGCGGCCATGAAGTATTCAGAAGCATAAGCGGGATACATGCCGTTGAAGAAGAAGGGCTTGGCCTGCGTGCCAACATCGGAGTGCGTGGACTCGATCCCAACAAGAGCCGGTCGGTTTTGATGATGGAAGATGGGGTTCCTGTAGCGCTGGCTCCCTATGGCGAACCGGAAATGTATTATACGCCACCGATGGATCGCATGGAAGGAGTAGAAGTTGTCAAAGGCAGCGGCTCTATCAAATACGGCCCGCAGACGTTTGGCGGGGTTGTAAATTATATAACCCCCGACCCGCCCGCCGAGCGTGAAACCGATCTGCAAATATCGGGTGGTCAGGGTGGATATTTTATCGGGCGGATCAATCACGGCAATACGGTAGGCCAGGCCGGTTACAACCTAAATGTTTTACGAAAGCAGGGCAATGAGGTTGGCTTGCTTGATTTCGGTCTCACCGATATTAACTCTAAATTAAAATTATCCCTGAGTGATAACTCTATACTTGGCGCGAAATTCGGCTTTTATGATGAACAGTCCAACTCCACCTATGTAGGACTGTCGCAACGCATGTTTGAATCCGGCAATTTTGATTATACGCACCTTGCCCCGGTTGATAACCTGGATATACGCCGGTACTCTGTTTCTACTTCTCTTGACCATTATTTCTCCCCAAACACCCAACTGCAAACCACGGTTTACGGATATACCACTACCCGGAACTGGTCAAGGCAGGATTTCGATAACACCCCTCAGGATGATCGTGAGTACGCAAAAGTTGTCGGGAATCCGGATGTTGAAGGCGGTGCCCTGTATTTTCGCGAAACGACCGGTAACCGAAATCGCAGTTTTGATGTTTTTGGAGTTGAGCCCCGTTTCAACACGAATTTTACAACAGGTAGAGTTAACCACGAGCTTGATGCCGGAGTCCGGTATCTATTTGAGCGGGCTTATGAGAAACGAATCAATGGAACCATAATCAATCCGGCGAGTGGAGATATACGGGATGATGAAATCCGTACAGGCCGGGCACTGAGTGCATTTGTTCAAAACCGCACCTATTTAACAGACCACCTGTCTGTAACCCCGGGCCTTCGTTTTGAGTACTTTTCGTATGACCGTGATGTAAAACGCGTGGGATATGAAAATGTAGATATTTTCCAGAGTGATGAGTTAGTGGAGTGGATTCCGGGAGTTGGACTGAACTATACGTTCGATGAACACAGCGCTGTTTATGCGGGAGTTCATCGCGGATTCGGTCCGCCCAGGGTTAAAGATGCCATCAGTGTTGGGGAATTAGGCGATGATCTCACCCCGGAAGAAACCTTTGTGCTCCAGTCCGAAGAACTCGATGCCGAAAGAAGCTGGAATTATGAACTGGGTACCCGAAGTACGATAACAGACGGACTGAATATTGAGTTTACCGGCTTCCTGCTGGATTTCAGCAACCAGGTCATTCCTGTAGCCGAATCCGCTGCCGGTGTCGGGGCAGCCGGAGCCGCAGGGTTAACCAACGGAGGCGCTACCCGTAGTTACGGATTGGAAGCCGAAGCCGGAATTGATTTCGGCACACTTTTTCAAAACCTGAATCTGCCCGCTTTTCAAATCAGCTCTACTTATACTCAAGCCACTTTTTCCGAGGATAGATTCATTGATGATGATGGGGAAACGATCAATGTAAGAGGAAACCGGTTGCCCTACTCGCCCGCTCTCGTGACTACAGCTTCAATCAACCAGCAATTCGGGTTTGGTTTCGAGTTAAATCTTACCGGGTCCTTTATTGGTGAGCAATACGGGGATCCGCTTAACCGGAAGACACCAACACGTGATGGCCGGGAAGGAAAAATAGACAGTCACTTTTTACTGGATGCCACAGCAGCCTATAACCTGTCCCTGTTATCCGGAGTCAGCTTCAATATGTCGGTAAAAAACCTGCTGGATGAGCGATACATTGTTTCCAGGCGCCCGCAGGGAATCCGGCTTGGTTTGCCACGGTTTATCAGTGCCGGTATGAGCTGGAACTTTTAAAACGGATTTGCTTGAAGGAGGCATTTAACCGTTGACTTCAGTGCTGTTATGCATGATGTTGCATCCTACATAGTGTCTGTAAGAAAACGCCAATATCGGCGTTCCGTTCGTCCCAAAAATGCTCATGTACCATTTGTACACTGCGCTTTTTGGGAGCTTCGCGCGCCTTGATCCTGGCGTTTTCTTACGACACTACCACTTTTCTTACAGGCACTACTTATGATTTATAGTTATGTACTTGTTCAAGTTGCTCCGGAATTCGTTCCTTTGCAAAGTCCCACAAGGTATCATGGTCAATAATATCATATCCATGAGATATAATATATCGAAAACCAATGATTTTTGAATATTCCGGAATAGTATTGGCCAGATTGTCGTGATCAATGCGGTCCAGTCTTGCAATGGCTTCGCCTATGATTTCAAACAGTCTCTCAAGTGCTAACTGCAACACCGATCCGATTTAAATTCCTCGATGCCTTTTCCATCTGTAAAATCCATAATTTCCTGGCAGGCAGTACGGATATCTATAACGAGTTTTTGGGGCTTATGCGGCATACACCAGAGTTTTCGACTCATCAACTTCCTGTTGAAAAACAGGATTTCGGAACTCCTTTAGCGTTACCAGATCAACAGGTCGCCCATAGATTTTTTCAAGTCGCTCTTTAAATCCCATGTATTGATCGAAAGCACCCTTATATCCATTTCGATAAAACTCTACTAAAAAATCCAGATCACTATTTTCAGAAAAACCTCCCGTTGCAGTGGAGCCAAATACATACAAGCTTTTGACCTGATAATCTTTACAAGCCTGCTCAAGCTCTTTGGTTTTTATGTCTGAAATATTCATGGTAATGGGATTCATCAGATGGCTACTTCAGTAACGTAGCAATATGCGATGGTATTTACAAATTACGATGAGGTGATGCACGGAAAAGTGCCGGCCATCTAAGGCGCGAGGACGCGGGGGTGATAGTGGGCCGGTGCGG
>SLQI01000451.1 GCA_007131535.1 Balneolales bacterium
CTCTGTTCGTTGTCTGCGGAGCCAGCAGCGGTTTTGGCCGGGCGATTGCTGAAACTCTGTTGAAAGAGAATGCTTCAATTATCGCTGTAGCCCGGCGGGAAGAAAAGCTGAATGAACTGCGCTCCATCGCACCCGACCGATGTGAAATTATTACCGGTGACGTAACTCAGACCGATACGCACGATAACATTATTGAGGTCATCGGCAAACGACCCCTTACCGGCCTCGTTCTCAACAGTGGCGGCCCGCCACCGGGTCCGGCCGAAACCACAGGTGCTGAAGACTGGGATGATGCCTATCAAAACGTATTCCGGTGGAAAACCGAACTGACCCGCCGGGCACTTCCACTGTTAAAACAGGCTGCATACGGACGGATTCTGTTTGTTGAAAGTCAGTCTGTAAAGCAGCCTATCGCCAATCTGGCCCAAAGTAATGCCATGAGAGCGGCGGTGGCCGGATATGCCAAAACACTATCACAGGAAGTCGCCGGAGATGGCATTACTGTTAATTTACTTGCCCCCGGCTCCCACAATACCCCGGCCATTGAACGGGTAATCCGGTCCCGGATGGAAAGCTGGAATGTAAGTTATGAAGAAGCCCGTAACCGTATGGAAGCCAATGTACCGGTAGGTCGTTTTGGAGAAGCTGAAGAACTTGCATCACTGGCCGCCTGGCTGTTATCCGGCCACAGCGGATATGTCACCGGCCAGGTCATCAGCCACGACGGCGGAAACATCGCCGGAATGTTCGGGTAAGAAATGGCTGCTGAGGGAGTTGTCAGATGTAAGTTACCTGTTACTATTAGCTGACAATTGGCGCTATGAAAGATATATTGCAGCTGTCAGGCAGCAAGTTGTATGTTAAATAGTTTTTCAGTAACCAGTAACCAGTAACCAGTAACCAGCAACCAGTAACCAGCAACCAGCAACCAGCAACCAGCAACTTCCATGCAGGTATTTCAACAGACGATCACCTTATCACCCCGCTCTCGTGGTTACCACATCATTACGGATGAAGTTGAAAATCAGCTGAAAGACCTGAGTACGATTCAGGCGGGACTGGCTCACGTGCACATCAAGCATACTTCAGCCGGTCTGACGATCAACGAGAATGCCGACCCGGATGTACGTCATGATTTCGGTACATTTTTCGACCGGCTGGTGCCCGAGGATACCTCGCTCTACCGCCACACTCTTGAAGGCACCGATGATATGACCTCCCACATCAAAAGTTCGCTTTTGGGCAGTTCGGTGACAGTCCCGATTACCAACGGCCGGTTTAATGTCGGAACGTGGCAGGGAATTTACCTCTGCGAACACCGCAACCAAGGTGGCAGCCGCAAACTTATAGTCACGATGATAGGCTCCACAGGTTGATCAGGCTGTATTTAAACCACTGAGGACACAAGGTACACAGAGAGACGCAGAGCCACGTATAAAAGCAAAGGCTGCCAGTGATAGCGGGCTGTCCGCATGCCAGCAAAAAAACGAAGAACCACCAAGGAGCGCAGAATTACGCTGTGTTTGGGTATAAACCACAAGCGGTTCAAGGTTCAAAAGTAATCATCCCGCAAAGAATAAAGCCCTAATTTAATTTCAGTACAGGCTCCGCAACATGGCTTGTCCGCATGCCAGTAAAAGAGAATAGAGAGGTCAATAATCAAACCCATTATCCTTTGCGCTCCCCGCGCCCTTGGCGGTTAATCCCCTTTATCCACCGACAGCCCTTGAACCTTAAACCTGGAACCTTAAATTGCCACTAACCCTCATTAAGGTAGCCATAGCCTCCCAAAACACAAAACACTCCCATACCCTTGCGCTCCTTGCGTCATTGCGGTTCGTCCCCTTTATCCATCAACATGCGGACAGCCGGACTACGTCCGACAGCCCGCTGTGGGTTAGCCAATTGGCATGGGACAGTCGATTGCTTCGGATACGGCGCGAAGCAATTCGCGCTCTTCCAGCGAGATTTTTTGATCTGCTGTGATGGTGTGAATCGCGGCCGTCAATACATATTTTTTGACGGAATTTGATGAGGCAGCAAATTCCATCAGTGCTTTATCGAGAGATTCGAGGTCGCAATTTTCCGGCGGTAGTAGTTGCAACTGACCGGGGAGCAGTTTTGTGATCGGTTTTATTCCGGCTTCCCACGCCATGCCGGAATCTTTATCGGCGGCATGTGCGAGCGCAGAAAGCAGTACCGCAACTTCCTCCCCAAGGTTCTTAAGGTTATGATGCCTTACTTTCGGTGTCTTCTTATTGGAGAAAGCTGTATCAAGCCGGCGAATTACCATCTTTTCTATAGCGAACTCGAACAGACTTACCTTATCATCCTCTTTGATCAGCTTCTCCAAAGATTCCCGGAATTGCTGATACTGCTTATCACTCATCAGCCTGAGTGTTGGCATAGCCAGTTCGGCAAGTGGCAGATACCACTCCTTTCGGCCACGCTGCAACTGCCGCAGCAGATAGCTAATTCGTTCAGTCTTATCAGCACCATACGTTTCGCTCAGCCATTCCGGCATTTCTTTGGTGGTTTGAGCGGATAGAATCAGGGCAAAAATCAATGCCTCGGCATCGAGCGGCTCATGGGCAGCCTGGCGTAATACCGCTGGTATTTTCTTCAGCAGTTGTCCGGCACGATCAATTTGTTCCCGTTCAATCGTTCCGATAGCTCCAAGAATTACCTCCGGTTTGAGTGCTTCATGGCCGGCCAATACTCCCCCGGCTTTATCCTTTTCAGCCCGGCTGCCGGCTACATGATCCTTTTGCATCTCTTTACGGATCTTTTCCTTCTTGCGCTCATGAATGGTGTTTCCACCAGGATCAATCGCTTTAATGCGCTCTTCTACCGGCGGGTGGGTAGCAAACATGCGGCCAAAACTACTGACGAAGAACATGTGGCTCATTTCCATGGCATGACCGTCGTTGATCTTTCCGCCTTTTTTGGTATTGGCGATTTTACGCAATGCCCCGGCCAGTCCGCCGGGATTCCGGGTATACTGAACAGCAGCGGCATCGGCCAGAAATTCCCGCTGGCGGGATATCGCCGCCTGGATCATCCTGCCGAAAATCATCCCGATATAACCGATAATGACCAGAGCCAGCCCCAGCAGTAACATTGCCAGTACAGCTCCTCCGCCGCCTTTTCCTTGTCCACCCCGTTGGCGCATGCCCGAAAACATTGTGCTGCGCATCAGGATCATCCCCATCACATGCAGCAGCAAAATTCCGTTCAGAATGCTTATCAACCGGATATTCAGCCGCATATCCCCGTTGAAAATATGACTGTACTCATGGGCGATCACCCCCTGCAATTCATCTCTGTTGAGCTTTTCGAGTGTGCCGCGGGTGACCCCGATAGCGGCATCATCGGTCCCGAAACCGGCGGCAAATGCATTAATATTTTCCTCTTTGTCCATCACATACACATCCGGTACCGGCACCCCGGAAGCAATAGACATCTCCTCCACAACATTCATGAGCTGCTGCTCTTTGGGATCGCGGGTTGCCGGCTCAACTTTACGTCCGCCCATCATCTCCGCAACCGCTGATCCGCCCTTACGCAATTGGGACATACGGTACAGCGTCCCGACGGAAATTACGGCCAGAATAATAAGCGCTACGGTGAGAAACAGATCGGGAATCCAAATACGATCCCAAATGGTAGCTGCCGGTGGGGCCTCTCCGGCGTACCCAAAAGCGATAATCACCACCAGATAGACCGTAACAACAATCGCGATAACCGCCAGTAAATACAGCGTAACGAGTTTAACCGTATTGCGCCGGGCCCGATCCTGTGCCTGAAAGAAATCCATGAGTTTTAGGTTTTGGGGATTCAGGAATTCAGGTAATTAGGTAATTAAGGGATTGAGGTAATTGGGATTCTAAGCAACCAATGGAACCATGTACCTAATTACCTTAATCCCCAATTACCTTAATTACCTTCTTGCCAAATTAAAACGATACTTTCGGTGCTTTACGCTCTTCTTCCACTTCCACCTCAAAAAGCGGCGCTTCCTGGAAGCCAAACATATTGGCGAAGATAACATTCGGAAATTTTTCCCGGGCTGTGTTGAATTTCATTACGGCGTCATTATAGGACTGCCGGGCAAATGCTATTTTATTTTCTGTGGATGAGAGCTCTTCGGAAAGCTGTTTCATATTCTCGTTGGCTTTCAGATCCGGATAGTTTTCCGAAAGCGCAAACAGACGCCCCAGACCGCTGGTTAGTGCCTGTTCTGCACCTATCAATTCTTTCATTGCTTTGGGGTCGTCAGGTTGATCTGCTGCTTTTTTCTCAGCCTGCTGGGCTTGATTCCGCGCCTGTATGACCGCCTCCAGTGTCTCCCGTTCGTGTTTCATGTAGCCTTTGGCCGTCTCAATGAGATTCGGAATCAGATCGTAGCGACGCTTAAGTTGTACATCAATCTGAGCAAACGCATTTTTAAAACGATTGCGCAGTGTAACCAACCGGTTATAGATCGAAACCGGAAAGATGGCCATCAGCACTATAAGCAATATAACAATGACTATGGTTATCATATCAACACAGTTAGATTAGAGATTAAAGCGGATGATCTTATCAAACA